>JBDTYW010000147.1:0-5888 GCA_040005445.1 Candidatus Eiseniibacteriota bacterium | reverse complement strand
CGCGCAGCGACATCTGGGCGCTCGGCTGCGTGCTCTACGAGATGTTCACGGGCCGCCGCGCGTTCGAGGGCCGGAGTCAGGCGTCGCTCATCGCCGCGATCCTCGAGCGCGAGCCGCCGCCGGTCGCCGAGCGCCCGTCCGACGTGGGGAGCGCGAGCCGCGCATCGGGGCCCGCGTCCACGCCGCCGCACGGCATCGAGCGGCTGATCCGCAACTGCCTGGCGAAGGATCCGGACGAGCGCATCCAGACAGCGCACGATGTGAAGCTGCAATTGCTCGGCATCGCCGAGGGCGCGGGGCTCGCGCTCGGCAGCAGCGTGTCGTCCGCCTCGGAGATTGGCGCCGCCGCCGTCGCTGGGAGCGCGGCCGCCGCACGAAGCGCACGCCTGGCGTGGGCGCTCGCCGCTTTCGGCTTGCTCGCGGCGGCCGGGATCTTCGCCTGGCTCTACCCGCGCACGCAGACCGCCCTGCCCGAGTTTCGATTCCGCGTCGGCGGGATTCCGGGCGCGATCCGGACGGAGTGGCCGCGCATTTCGCCGGACGGGCGCTACCTGCTCCTGCAGGCCACCGATTCCCTCGGCGTGGCGCGCGCGTACACGCGCCGGATCGACGAGATTGACGCCCACCCGGTTCCCGGGACGGAGGCGCTCGCGCGAGCGTACTGGTCGCCGGACGGCAAGGAGATCGGGTTCGTCGCCGGGGACAAGCTCCAGCGCGTGCCGATCGGGGGCGGATCGCCCACGGTCATCTGCGCCGCGTCGGGCGGGTACGACCTGAGCTGGGGATCGAAGGGCCTGATCCTCGTGGACAAGTCCGATACCGATTCGCTGCGCGTCGTGCCCGCGGGCGGGGGAGAACTGCGCCCGGCCAGCCGCATCGATCGCGCATCGGGCGAGATCGGTAGCGCGTGGCCTCACTTTCTCCCCGACGGCGAGCACTTTTTGTTCATCGGCACGCTGTCGGGCGGCACGGCGGGGGACATCCGCCTCGGCAAGATCGGGTCCCTCGACTCGAAGCTGCTCGGCCGCTCGGACGGCCGCGTGGAATACGCGCCCGGAGGCTGGGTGCTGTTCCTCCGCGGGCTGACGCTCCTCGCCCAGAAGCTCGACCTGGGCGCTGGCAAACTGACGGGCCAGCCCATCACGATCGCCGACAATGTTCGGGTCGGGGGTTCGTCGGGGCATTTCTCGGTCTCGCGCAACGGCATTCTCGCCTACGGAATCGACGATGGCGCCGGTGCATTGACGCTCCAGGTGGCGGATCGCACGGGCGTGCTCGGGAGCAAGGTCCTCGCGGGCGGCAACCTGGGGGGCCCGGAACTCTCACCCGACGGGCACCGGCTCCTCTATGTGCGGGCGGGCTCGATCAACTCGGAAACCGGCGAGGTCTACGTGCTCGACCTCGATCGCGCGACCGACACGCGCCTCACGTTCAGCGGTGGGCGCGCGTATACGCCGCACTGGTCCGCCGATGGCCGCCGCTTCGCCTGTGTCACGAAGGCGCCCGGCGGTGTCGACCACATCCAGATCGGATCGAGCGACGGCCTGGGAGCGCAGGACTCGATCGCGATTCCAGCCGGTCGGAGCATCCTTCTGTGGCAGTGGTCGGAGCCTGGCTCCCGGCTCGTGTACCACACGATCGGGACCAATCTCTCCTATGTCGTGAATGCGGAAGGTCCGGATCGCTCGTCGCGCGCGCTCCTGGACTCGACGATCTCGTTCTGGCACCTGGCGATCTCGCCCGACGGACGCTTCGTCGCGGGGACCGCCGGCATCATCCCCGGCACGCAGGTGTTCGTGCAGAGCCTCGTCGGGCCGCCGGGCCGCTGGCAGATCTCCTCGGCGCCCGCCTCCCGCCCGCGCTGGGTGAAGGGCGGCAAGGAGCTGATCTTCGAGTCGCGCGACAACCGGCTCCTGGCCGTCGACATCGACACAAGCGATGGGTTTCGCGTCGGGACGCCCCACGTGCTGTTCCCGCTGCCTATTGCCGACATCACGGCCAGTGGTCGGAGCTGGACCTGCGACCCCAACGGGGAACGCTTCTTCCTGCTCGTTCCGACCAAGAGCCAGAGCACGGGCAACATCGAGGTCGCCTCCGGGTTTCACTCGCTGGTGAGCCGGAAGTAGTGAAACTCCTGGGAGACGTGGTGGTGTCGGGGCCCTAGCGCCAGTCCCCGCGGGCGATGAATGCGGCCCGCACTCCCGGATGCGCGGAGAGGCCGGCGCACCGCCCGGCGCGAATCACCGCGAGGCAGGCCTGCCGCACCGACTCGTCCGTCGGCTGACGCCGCCCGAAGCGCGCCTCGTAGCGCGCACGCATCCAGCGCCGGGTGTCCTCGTCGCGCACCGGCCACAGGCTCGCAATCGTCGTGTGCGCGCCGGCGATGCGGAACACGCGCCGCGATCCGAACACGCCCTCTCGGGTCTTGAGCGCCCCAAGACCGGTATCGCAACACGAGAGCACGATCCAGTCGGTGCCGCGCAGGTCGAGCGTGTCGCCCTTGCTCGGGATCGGCCGCGCGGCGCGCGTGCGCATCGACGTGACCGGTCCAGGGGGAGCGGCACTCGGGTACGCCGCGCGCACGCATGGCGCGCTGTTCGGCGAGCATGCCCCGCCCGCCGTCGAAGCGCGGGCGCTTTTGGGAAGTGGATTGCTCCCCGGGCCCTATGCCGTCCACGTGGGGAGCGACGCGCCCGATCCTGCGCTCCCCGGAGCGTGCGAGCCGGCGGAGTACAGCTTCCGGCTCGAACCGGGGCCCGATCCCGGCACGACGCCGTGGCGTGCCGAAATGGTTAATTGCACCACGGGATGGTTCACGAGCCCCGCTGCCGCCCGTAAAGTGAGTGTCGCGACCCGGCCCCGCGGATGCACCGCCCGGGATCCACCCTTGCCCTGGAGCGGAAGCATGCGCGCCCGACTCGCCTTCTCCACGTGTTCGATCCTGATCCTGTTCGCCGCCGATGCCGCCCATGCGTCGCCGGCGCCGGCCATGAAGCCTGCGCTGCGCCCCGCGGCGGCCGACACCGCGCTGTTCTCAGGCGGGTGCTTCTGGAGCATGGAGTACGGGTTCGAGGGGCGCCCGGGCATCCTCGACGTGAGCTCGGGTTACAGCGGGGGGCGCACGGTCAACCCGACCTACGACGACGTCAACACCGAGACAACCGGGCACCGCGAGACGATCCAGGTGATCTACGATCCGCGCAAGGTCTCCTACGGCGAGCTCGTGGACCTGTTCTGGCATCGCATCGACCCGATGCAGGCCGACGGGCAGTTCTGCGATCGCGGGGACTCGTACCGCACGGCGATCTGGTGGCGCAACGATCGCCAGCGCACGGCGGCCGAGGCGTCGAAGAAGCAGATGGAGGCGGCGCGCGCGCTCCCGTCGCCGATCCTGACCACGATCGCGAAGGCCGGGCCGTTCTACCGCGCCGAGGAGTACCACCAGGATTTCTACAAGAAGAACTGGGCGCACTATCACGCGTACAGCCTGGCCTGCGGGCGCGACGCGAAGCTGGATCGGATCTGGGGTGCCAGGGCCACGCACGCGGTGGCGAAGAACTAGCTCAGCCCGCGGCCTCGGCCATCGCGTCCCCGCCCACGCCGAAGTAGATCGCGTCCGGGTGGTGGAAGACCATCGCGGAGACGCTCGCCTCGGGGTCCATCATGAAGCCCTCGGTGAGCTCGACGCCGATGTCCTCGGGCTGGAGCAGGCGGAATAGCGTCGCCTGGCCCGCGAGGTCCGGGCAGGCCGGGTAACCGAACGAGTAGCGCTTGCCGCGATAGTGGCCGCGCAGGCGATCGGCCATCGTGGTCTCGGGCGTGTCGGGGAAGCCCCACAGGTTGCGCAGCCGGGCGTGCAGCCACTCCGCGCTCGCCTCGGCGGTCTCCAGGGCCAGCGCGGCGAGGGCGTGCGATCGCACGTATTCGCCCTTCTCCTTCGCCTGCTCGGTCCGCTCCCGGATGCCCGCGCCCGCCGTGGTGACGAACAGCGCGACATGATCGCGCTCGGCGCCGCGCGCGGGCAGCACGAAGTCGGGCAGCGCGAGGTTCGGCTCGCGCCCCTGGCGGGGGAACGCGATGCGCGCCGCCGGCTCCTTCGCGCCGCGCCCGGCGTAGAGCCTCAACTCGTTGCCCTCGGCCTCGGCCTCGAAGAACTGCCAGACTGCGCGTGCGCGCATCGCGCCGGTGCGGCACTCGGCCTGCAGACCCTTGATCACCTGCTCGAGCGCGAGCGCCTTCTCATCCCCGGCGGCCTTGAGCTTCTCGAAGCTGCCGCGCAGGCCGAGGTGTCGGCCGTAGAGCATCTGCGGGCTCAGGTAGTTCCAGATCTCATCGAGCGAGCGCAACTCGAGCACGTGGCGCTCGACGTCGGGCACGACCGGGATCGCGAGGTCGGCGCGTACCGCCGGCGAGCGCGTCGCGCGCCGCGCGGCGTCGCCCTGGGGCGCGGCGGGTCCCCCCGGGAACGCCGCGGGCGTCTCGCCCTGAACCGGCGCCAGCGAAGCGACCAGCGCCTCGCGCCGCACCGGGTCCATCACCCGGTGCATGAGGTCGAGGCCGTTCATCGCGTCCTTCGCGTAGGCGACAAGGTTGCCGTAGGCGGGCGCGATGCGCGTGCGCGTGAACTTGTCGGTGAGCGCGGCGCCGCCCACCAGGATCGGCGTCTCGATGCCGGCGGTCTTGAGGTCGCCCGCAGTCACGACCATTTGTTGCGCCGACTTGACGAGCAGCCCCGAGAGGCCGATCACGTCCGGCGTGTGCTCCTTGACGGCGGCGATCAGGACCTCGGGCGGCACCTTGATGCCGAGGTTGACGACCGTGTAGCCGTTGTTCGAGAGCACGATGTCGACCAGGTTCTTGCCGATGTCGTGGACGTCGCCCTTGACGGTCGCGAGCAGCAGCTTGCCGCGCGAGGCCGTGTCCGCCTTCTCCATGTACTGCTCGAGATGGCTGACGGCGGCCTTCATCGCCTCGGCGCTCTGCAGCACCTCGGCGACGATCAGCTCGTTCGCGTTGAACAGCCGCCCGACCTCGTCCATGCCCTTCATCAGGGGACCGTTGATGATGTCGAGCGGCGACGTGTCGGCGCGCTTGAGTTCGAGGTCGGCGATCAGCCCCTCTTTCGTACCCTCGATGATCGCGCGCGCGAGGCGCTCGTCGAGCGGGAGCGCGCGGGCGTTCGCCGCGGCTTTGGGCTTTGCCCCGCGATAGCGCGCGGCGAAGCGGGCGATGATGTCGTCGCCGCGGTTCCACAGCAGGTCCTCGGCGAGGCGGCGGTCGTCCTCGGGAATCGAGGCGTAGCGCTCGAGCTTCTCGGTGTTGACGATCGCGAGGTCGAGCCCGGCCTTCGTGCAGTGATAGAGGAACACCGAGTTCAGCACCTCGCGGCCCGCCTCGGGCAAGCCGAAGGACACGTTCGAGATGCCGAGGATCGTCTTGGTGTCGGGGAACGCCTCCTTGAGCAGCCGAATGCCCTCGATCGTCTCGACCGCGCTGCCGACATAATTCGCGTCGCCGGTGGCGCACGGGAACGTGAGCGGGTCCCAGATGATGTCCTCGCCGGGGATGCCGTACTTCTTCGTCATCAGGTCGTAGGCGCGGCGGGCGACCTCGAGCTTGCGCTGGCGCGTGACCGCCATGCCCTGCGCCTTGTCCTCGTCGATCGTGCCGCACACGACCGCGGCACCGAAGCGGCGCGCGAGCGGCAGGACGAGCTCGAAGCGCTCCTCGCCGTCCTCGAGGTTGACCGAGTTGATGATTGCCTTGCCCTGGCAATAGGTCAGCGCACGCTCGATCACCGCCGCGTCAGTTGAGTCGATCATGAGCGGTGCCTTGACCTTCTTGATGAGCTCGGGCAGGAAGGTCACGATGTCGGCCATCTCGTCGCG
>JBDTYW010000146.1:0-5895 GCA_040005445.1 Candidatus Eiseniibacteriota bacterium | reverse complement strand
GGGCGTACGAGGCCGGACCGGGCACGCTGGCGTGGGACGGCCGGGACGATTCTGGCGCGCGTGTGGGGGCCGGGGTCCTGTTCGCGCGCTATGCGCTCGACGGCATGACCGGCGTGCGCAAGGTGATCGTTGCGAACTGATCGGCGGGCTTAGGGCCGCGTCGTGCGCCAGACCTCGCACTCGTAGAGCAGGCGCACCCGGCCGTTCGCATCCCCGTGTACATCGAACAGGGTGTCCAGCCGCGCGCCGAGCTCTTCGGCGCGCGGTCCGTGCTTGGGGACGTAAGAGGCGCTGCGCGCGCGGCCATGGCGACCGGCGCGGTCGAGTTCCTGCGCGTGCTCGAACACGATCCGGTCGGCGGGCGCGAACCGCCCGCTCGCTGGGATCACGGCCGGGTCGAAGGTCATGGTCTCCGCGGCACTCTCCCCGCTGACTGAGGTGATCGCGTCGCGATAACCGGCGGTGAAGGCGTCGTCCTTCCGCCGCCGGTTCCAGACCAGCGCAAGCCGACCGCCGGGGGCGAGCACGCGCGCGAACTCGCGCAGCGCCTCGGCCGCGCGGAACCAGTGGAACGCCTGGGCGACCGTGATCAACGACGCGCTCGCGTCGGCGAGGCCCGTGTCCTCGGCGGCGCCGGCCCGCCAGCTCACGCCGGCACGCGCGAGCGCGGCGGCGCGCATCGCCGCGTTCGGCTCGAGCGCGATCACGGGGCGGCGTCGGGCCGCGAGCAGCACGGTCCAGATGCCCGTGCCTGCGCCCACGTCGACGACCGTGGCGCCCGGAGCGAGGCCCTCGAGCACGTGATCCACGGCGGCGGCGGGGTAGCCGGGACGGTAGCGCACGTAGTCTTCGACGCGGTCGGTGAAGCGGCCGGTGGGATTCAGGTCGGCGAGCGGATCCATGGCGACGGCCACTGTAGCGCACGCGTGATCCGCGCGCCATGCACGGGTCGTTTGCGCCGGGCGGACAATCGGGCTAGGCTGCCGGGCGCAAGGCGAAAGGGGGCCCCCGTGGCCGGACCGGACGAGCTGACCGAATTCGTACAGGCGTCGTTGGAGAAGAAGATCCCGCGGCCGCAGATCGTGGAAGTCCTGGCCCGGGCGGGATGGGAGAGCGACCAGGTCGAGCGCGCGCTCGGCCGCTTCGCGGACGTGGAATTCCCGCTTCCCGTGCCCCGCCCGCGTCCCTACCTGTCCGCGCGCGAGGCGTTCCTCTACCTCGTGATGTTCGCAACGCTCTACACGAGCGCCCTGGCGCTCGGGGGCCTGCTGTTCTCGTTCGTCGACCGGGCATTTCCCGACGCCGCAAACCCGCTGTCCGACGAGCGGTTTCGCGACAGCGTCCGGTGGTCGGTCGCGAACCTGCTCGTGGCCTTCCCGGTCTTCGCCGCCCTCGCAGTATCGACCCAGCGCGCGATCGCACGGGATCCGGCGCGCCGCGCGTCACGGGTCCGCAAGTGGCTCACGTACCTCACCCTGTTCCTCGGCGCTTCGATCCTGATCGGCGACGTGGTCGCGCTGCTGAACGCGGTGCTCAAGGGAGAGCTCCCGACTCGCTTCATGCTCAAGGTGCTGGTGGTCGGCGGGATCGCCGGGACGGCGTTCGGCTATTACCTCAGGCAGCTGCGTCGCGACGAGGCGCGCGAGGAACCGACGTGAGCGTGCGCCCGGGAGCGATCCTGCTCGGGGTCGTCTCGCTCGTGGTCGGCGTCGCGGTCGTGGTGGGGTTCCTCGCGATCGGCACGCCGCGGGAGCAGCGCTCGCGCGAACTCGACCGCAAGCGCGTGGAGAGCCTGCGCCAGCTTGCCCAGGAGATCGTGTTGGCAGATCGGAACGACCTCGCGCGCCCGGACTTCCCGGAATCGCTCGAGTCGATTCGATTCGCCGGCCTGCACGCCGAAAGATTCGCGGATCCGGTCACCGGGGAGCGCTTTGCCTACCGCCGGCTCGCGCCCGACCGGTTCGAGTTGTGCGCGCGCTTCGACCTCGCGAGCAGGGAGAGTGACCTCGAGGCCTGGGAGGCCGGGTGGAGCCACCCGGCGGGGCGAGTGTGCTTCGAGTTCGCGCGGCGGGGGGTGAACTCGCCGGGAGGCTTGTTCAACCCGGTCCGGGTCCAGCCTTCAGCTTCACCAGCTTCGCGCCCGATTCCACCGTCTGGCGCTCGCTGACGAAGATCGTTTCGACCACGCCGCCGGTGATCGCGGCGAGCTCGTTCTGCATCTTCATCGCCTCGACCACGACGACGGCCTGCCCGGGCGCGACGGTGTCGCCGACTTTCACCTTGAGCGCGACCACGAGCCCGGGGATCGGCGACTCGATCATCTCGCCGCTCGAAGTCGGGGCCGCCTGGCGCACCTCGCGCAGCGTCTTCTCGAGCGGGTGGCGCACGAGCACGCGGTGGCGCTGGCAGTGGAGCGTGACGAGGATCGCGTCGCCCTCCTCCTCGACCGCGACCTCGTGCACGCGTCCGTCGATGATCAGGGAGTACACCTCGCCGTCGGGCAGCATCACGAAGTCGGCCGCGAGCGCGCGATCGTCGGCGACGACGTCGAGGTGAGCGCCCGTGACCTGCACCTCGAGGTCGAGCTCGCGCTCGCCGAGTTGCGACCAAAACTTCATCGCACACTCCCGTCGCGCCCGCCGAGCCGGTCGGCATAGCGCCAGGGCGAGGGGCCGCGCTCGATCGGGCGCACCGACAGCGCCTTCGCGTGGGCGTGCAGCGAGGCGGCGAGCAGCGCGACGGTTTCGGCGTCGGGCGTGGCCGCAAGCACTCCGGGTGTGAACGCTTCCGCGAGGAAACCGGTGTGCATGTCGCCGCTCACGAACTCCGGGCGTGCGAACAGCCAGCGGTGAAACGCCACATTGGATGTCAATCCCTCGACCACGGTCTCTTCGAGCGCGCGGCGCATGCGGGCCAGGGCTTGCGCGCGATCCTCGCCCCACGAGACCACCTTCGCGATCAGCGGGTCGTACTCGATCGGCACGTGGAAGCCCTGGTAGACGCCGGCGTCGGTGCGGATGCCGGATCCCTGCGGCAACCGCAACCGCGTGATCGCGCCGCCCGACGGCATGAAGTTGCGCGCGGCGTCCTCGGCGTACAGGCGACATTCCATCGCGGCCCCGCGCGGCGTGAGCGCCGCCTCCGGCAGCGCGAGGCGCTGACCATCGGCGACCTTGACCTGCTCGGCGACGAGATCGAGGCCGGTGACCATCTCGGTCACCGGGTGCTCGACCTGGAGGCGCGTGTTGACCTCGAGGAAGTAGAAGTTCCCCTCCGGGTCGGCGATGAACTCGACGGTGCCCGCGTTCGTGTAGTTCGCGGCCTTCGCGATCGCGAGCGCGGCCTCGGCGAAGCGCGCGCGGATCTGCGGCGTGAAGATCGGCGACGGCGTCTCCTCGACCACCTTCTGGTGGCGGCGCTGGACTGAGCAATCGCGCTCGCCGAGGAAGACCATGTTGCCATGCTGGTCGGCGAGGATCTGCGCCTCGACGTGGCGCGGTCGCTCGACGAAGCGCTCGAGATACACGGAGTCGTCACCGAACGCGGCCTTGGCCTCGCCGCGCGTGAGCTCGAACGCGCTCGAGAGGTCGGCCTCGGCGCGCAGGACGCGCATGCCCTTGCCGCCGCCGCCGGCCGCGGCCTTGAGCATCAGCGGGAATCCGATGTCCTTCGCGTATCGCGCCGCCTCGGCCACGTCGTTGACGGGACCGGGCGATCCGGGCACGAGCGGGGCGCCGGCGCGGCGCGCGATCTCGCGCGCGGCGAGCTTGTTGCCGAGGCTCGCGATCACGGCGGGCGAGGGGCCGATGAACGTCATGCCGGCATCGATCACCGCCTGCGCGAACTCCGCGTTCTCGGAGAGGAACCCGTAGCCGGGGTGGATCGCGTCGGCGCGCGCGGCCCTTGCGACCTCGATCACGCGCGCGATGTCGAGGTAGCTTTCGCGCGCAAGGCCGGGGCCCAGGCGGTACGCCTCGTCGGCGAGCAGGACGTGGAGCGCGGCGCGGTCGGGGTCCGAGTAAACGGCGATCGAGGTCAGCCCGAGGTCGCGCAGCGTGCGCAGGACACGCACGGCGATCTCGCCGCGGTTCGCGATCAGGACGCGCTTCACGAGGTCGGGCCGGACGAGGCTTCGTCCGCGCCCTCCACGGACGGGGTCGACGACACGCCCGGCGTCTCCCGGATCAGGTCGGCGACGGAATCCCCGCCCCCGGGCAGGTCGATCGCCGCGAGCCCGGTGAGCCACGCCTGGGCGGAAGCGCCGGCCTGGCCCTCGAACGCGACGACCGCGATCGAGAATCCGCCGTCATGCGCGAGCGAGATGACCGTGTGGGTCGCGCCCATGGCCATCGCGAGTTCGGCGGCGCGGCCGCTCAGGAGCAGGTTCGGTCGCCCTCGCGGATCGAGGCGGACCTCGAAATCCTTCCAGCCGACGCCGTTCGACCACCCCGTGCCGAGCGCCTTCATGCCCGACTCCTTGGCCGCGAAGCGCGCGGCGAAGTGGCGCGCCGGCTCCTTGTGGCGCCGGCAGTACTCGATCTCGCCGGGCGTGAACAGGCGCTGGACGAAGCGTTCTCCCCGCGCGAGCGCCTTCTCCATGCGCGCGACTTCCACGAGGTCGACGCCGAGCCCGAGGATCAACCCGCTCCTCCGTTCCACGCCAGCGGCACGCGCGAGGACACGCGCTCGCGCCGGCCGTCGGCGCGCGCGGAGAGCGACTCCGCGCGCTCGATCCGCACGGTGAACTCCGGGTCGAGGCCCGCGATCGCCTCGCGAATCCACGGTTCGGCGTCGTCGCGCCACGCCACGCCCGGGACGTAGGAGAGTACGAGCTCGGTGGGAGCGTCCTGGGTCACGCGCCAGTCGAGCACGCCCGGGATCGCCTCGAACAGCCACTCGAACCAGTCGGGGTGCACGCGCTGCCGGCCCGGCGAGGTCACGAGTGTCGAGGCGCGCCCGTCGGTGAGCAGGATCCGGTCCGCCGTGCGCCCGCACGAACAGGTCTCGCCCGCCGGGATGCGGCAGCCCACGTCCCCGACGCGGTAGCGGAACAGCGGCATCGCGAGGTTGTCGAGCGCCGTGACCAGGATCTCGCCGTCCCGGCCGTCGGCCACCGGGGCGTCCCCCTGGACGATTTCGATCAGGACGCGTTCCATCGTCACGTGGAGACCGTCGCGCGCATCGCATTGCTGCGCGATCTCGCCGAGTTCGGCGGTGCGATAGACGTCGTACACGGGTGCGCCGATCGCGGTCTCGAGGCGGGCGCGGCGTTCGTCGCCCAGGCACTCGCCCCAGGATTGCACCGCCCGCGGCCGGAACGGCGCGGTGCCCGCGGCGGCGGCCCCGGTCTCGATCGCGTCGGCCACGCGCTCGAGCGCGCTCGGCGGCCCGCACAGGAGCTGTGCGCCCGCGCGCCCGGCGTCGGCGACGAAGCGGCGCACCTGGTCCTCGCCGGCGTGGCCAGGGTGCAGCCACACGCCGCTGCGCAGCGCCGCGCGCAGGCGGCCGCCCGGACCCTCGAGCGAATCGCCGCGCTCGTTGCGACCGACCAGCACCGCACGCGGGGCGCGCCAGTCGAGGCCGGTCCACTGGATGTGCCGCAGCTCGTCGGCGACGCGCTCGCGCCGGGCGGTGACGTCGAGGCGCACGGCGCGCAGGGGGTTCGTGATCGAGCGCACCGAGGTCCACGCGGGGCTCGGCTCGCCGCCCTCGAGCAAGTCGTCGCCGAAGTCGACCAGGTCGCGCTCCTCGAGCGGGGGCAGCGCAGCCAGGTCGCCGATCGAGCGCACCTCGGTCGGGCGCACGCCGTAGCGCGCAAAACGTCTCTTCCAGAACGGGACGTGCTCGGCGGCGTGGAGCACGAGCCGGCGCAGGCGCGCGTCCTGCAGCGCGTGC
>JBDTYW010000145.1:0-5929 GCA_040005445.1 Candidatus Eiseniibacteriota bacterium | reverse complement strand
CGATCCACTGCGCGAACTCG
Source organism: Candidatus Eiseniibacteriota bacterium (assembly GCA_040005445.1). Classification (GTDB taxonomy): domain Bacteria; phylum Eisenbacteria; class RBG-16-71-46; order RBG-16-71-46; family DASYSL01; genus JANPEF01. Next base: position 5,909 of record JBDTYW010000145.1, on the reverse strand, counting down.
TCCCGGGGGACGCGCTCGGCGGCGTCGTACTCATCGCCTGTGCGGTGGTCGCGATGTCGTGGGCGAATTCGCCGTGGAGCACGACGTATTTCGGGGCGTTGTCCACGTACGTGCCGGTGATCCTGGGGCCGGTCGAGCTCAAGCTCTCGGTCCTGCACTGGATCAACGACCTCGTGATGGCGGTGTTCTTCCTCGTGGTGGGCCTCGAGATCAAGCGCGAGTTCCTCGCCGGCGAACTGAAGGATCCGCGCCGGGCTGCCCTGCCGATCGCCGGCGCGCTCGGCGGCATGCTCGTGCCCGCGCTCATCTATGTCGCATTCAATCAGGGCGGCCCGGGCGCGAACGGCTGGGGCATCCCGATGGCGACCGACATCGCATTCTCGCTCGGCGTGCTGTCGCTGCTCGGGCGCGGGATTCCGCGCGGGATTTCGGTGTTCCTGGCGGCGCTCGCGATCGCCGACGACCTGGGCGCGGTGCTCGTGATCGCGCTGTTCTACACGGCGAACGTCGACCTCGGCGCGCTATGGGTGGCCGGCGGCCTGACCCTCCTCTTGTTCATGCTCCAGTTCATGGGGGTCAAGCGCCTGTCGATCTATCTCGCGATCGCACCCTTCCTCTGGTACTCGATGTACGTTTCCGGCGTCCATGCCACGATCGCGGGCGTCCTGCTCGGCTGGACGATTCCGCTCGGAAAGGCGGGAGACTCGGACATCAGCGACTCCCCGCTGGAGACGCTGGAGCACGCGCTCAAGCCCTGGGTCGCGTGGGTCGTCATGCCGCTGTTCGCGCTCGCCAATGCCGGGGTCGCGATGCGGGGCATGTCGCTCGCCTCGCTCGCCGAGCCGGTCGCGAGCGGCGTCGGGCTCGGACTGCTGCTGGGCAAGCCGATCGGGATCATCGCCCTGTCGTTCATTACCGTGCGCCTCGGCTGGGCCCGCCTGCCGCGCGGCGCGGGGTGGCTCCAGGTGGCCGGGGTCGGCATGCTGGCCGGCATCGGCTTCACGGTCGCGTTGTTCGTCGCGTCGCTGTCGTTCAAGGGCGCGGGCGACCTCGAGCCGCTCGCCAAGGTCGGGATCCTCACCGCCTCGACCATCGCCGGCGTCACGGGCGCGCTGTTCCTGCGCTGGGGCCTGTCGCGCGCCCCGGCCGAAGACGCGCAGGCTTGACACCCGCCGCCCGCGCTCGCAAGGATGGCGGGTGAGCCGTCCCGCCTCTCACCCGCCTGCGAGAGCATTTATGCTGCTGCCCCGAAATCGAATCCCCTGGATCGCGCTGTTCCTGTGCCTCGCCGCGGGGGGCTCCGCGGAGGCAAGGCCGACGCCGGCGGCGGTCGACACGTTCGAGACCGCCGCGCAAAAGGACCGCGCCGAGACGGTGGCGTACTTTCATGAGAACGCCATGTCTCCGCTGGCCACGATCCTGCGCGAGGACGTTCCGCGCGAGGGCTGGCTGACGATTGGTTCCGCGCCGGACAACGGCGTCGTGCTGGCCGACACCAGCGTCGCCCCGCATCACGCCCGCGTGCGGATCGACGGCCCCGGCTTCCGCGTCGAGGCGCTCGACCCGGGCGCGGCGTTCGACCTGAAGGGCGAGGCGAAGCGCGAGGCCGATCTGCCCCCTTCGACCATCGGCGTCGGGCGCTTCCGCGTTCGCCTGTCCTACCAGAACGCGCCGGCGGTGATCGTGTTCGATCCCGCGCGACCGAAGTCCGCGGCCTTCCAGGGCCCGACCTACTGGCCGTACGCGCGGCGTTACCGCGCGATCGTCCCGCTCGCGCGCGAGAGCCGGCCCGACACGGTATGGATCGAATCCTCGCAGGGTCAACCGCGGCCCGCCCTGCGCGTCGGGCGGTTCGCGCTCCGGGTCGACGGCATGCCCGTCCGCCTGGCGGCCTATCGCCTGCTCGAGCCCGGCGTCGGCAACGAGGACCTGGGACTGTTCTTCATGGATGCGACGTGCGGCCGCGGTTCGTACCACGGGGGACGCTACGTCGACGTCGAGAAGCAGCCGGACGGCCTCTACCTGGTCGACCTGAACCGCGCCTACAACCCGTCGTGCGCCTACTCGCCGCATTACAACTGCCCGATCCCGCCGCTCGAGAACCGGCTGTCGATCCGGATCCCGGCCGGCGAGTCCTGGAGCGAGGAAGCGCATTGACCGGCGCTCCGCCACTGTCGCCGGAGACGGCGGCCGCGCGCGACCGCGTGGCTGCGGCGGCGCTCGCGCTGGTCGAGCCCGGCATGGTCCTGGGGCTCGGTACCGGCGATTCGGCGCGCCGCTTCATCGAGCGCCTGGGCGAGCGCGCGAAGGCCGAGCGGTTGGGCGTGACGTGCGTCGGCACGTCGCGCGCGACCGAGGCACTCGCCGCCGAATGCGGCCTGACGGTGCGGTCCCTGGTCGAGGCAACGGAGATCGAGCTCGCGGTCGCCGGCGCCGACGAGGTCGACCCGGCGCTCGACCTGATCAAGGGCGGCGGCGGCGCGCTCACGCGCGAGAAGCTCGTCGCCGCCTCGGCGGCGCGCTTCGTCGTGCTCGTGGACGAGGCCAAGCTCGTGCGCCGGCTGGGCGAGCGCTTCGCGCTGCCGATCGAGGTGCTCACCGAGGCGGTGCCGCTGGTGTCCCGCCGGCTCGAGGAACTGGGCGCCGTCCCGCGCGTGCGTGCGACGGCCGACGGCGACTACGTGACCGACCTCGGCAACCGGATCGTGGATGCGCGCTTCGGCGAGATTTCCAATGCGGCCGCGCTCGCGGCCCGGCTCGATGCGATCCCGGGCCTGCTCGAACACGGACTGTTCCTCGGCATGGCCGACCTGGTCCTCGTCGGCGTGCCGTTTTCGCAGGACGTGAGGCGTCTCGTCTCGGGCGTCTCGAATACCCCCGACCAATGAGCCTGGAGGCTCCCATGCAACACTCGCGCGCAATCTTCGCCTCGCTCCTCGTGCTCGGCCTGTTCGGCCTCGCGCTCGGATGCGCCACCAACCCTGTTACCGGCAAGAGCGAGCTCTCGATCGTCACCGCGTCCCAGGAGCTGGAGGCGGGCAAGCAGGCGTTCGCCGCGACCGAGGCCGAGTACGGCTTCTACGCCGACGCCGGCTGGAGCGCGCGGGTCAACACCGTCGGGCAGAAGATCGCCTCGGTCTCCCATCTCCCGACGCTGGGATGGCAGTTCCGCGTGGTCGACGACGCGTCGGTCAATGCTTTCGCCGCGCCGGCCGGGTACATCTTCGTCACCCGCGGCATTCTTCCGTACCTGAACTCCGAGGCGCAACTCGCGGGCGTGCTCGGCCACGAGTGCGGGCACGTCACCGCGCGCCACTACAATCGGATGGCCAGCCGCGACGCGCTGGCGAACCTCGGTCTCGGCCTGGCGGGTGCGCTGTCACCGACGGTCGCGAAGTTCGGGCAGGCGGCGCAGTCCGGCCTCGGCTTGCTGTTCCTCAAGTACAGCCGCGACCAGGAGAACGAGGCCGATGCGCTCGGCGTACAGTATTCGGTCAAGGGCGGCTGGGATGCGCGCGAGATGCCGGGGACGTACCGCACGCTCGCGCGCATCAGCGCCGCGGCAGGTTCGAGCCTGCCGAACTACCTCTCGACCCACCCCGATCCCGCGTCGCGCGAGGTCACGGTGCGGCAGCTCGCCGCCACTGCGGTCGGGGCTCGGACCGACCTCAAGATCGACCACGACGGCTTCGTACGCGCGCTCGACGGCATGGTCTTCGGCGAAGATCCGCAGCAGGGCTACTTCGAGGGCGACCACTTCTATCATCCCGGGCTCGCGTTCCAGACGGACTTCCCCGCGGGCTGGCAGCACCAGAACACGCGCCAGACCGTGATGGCCGCCACCTCCGACCGGGCCGCCGTCCTGCAGATGACGCTCGTGGGGCTCGGCAGCCAGTCGCCCTCCCAGTACGTCGCCCAACTCGCGTCGTCGGGCAAGATCGTGGCCTCCGACGGCCGGGCCGAGACCATCTACGGCCGACCCGCCTGGGTGGGGCGAGTCACGGTCAAGAACGACCAGGGCCAGACGGGTGTGCTCGTCCTGGCGGTGATCGAGCAATCGACCGGCCGGGCCTTCCAGGTGCTGGGCCAGACCGCACAGGCCGGCGACGCCCACGAGCAGGCGATCCTCGCGACGGCGCGATCGATCCGGCCGCTCGCCGAGGCGAACCGGCTCTCCGCGACTCCGGCCCACGTCAAGATCGTAGCCGCCCCGCGCGCGGGCGCGTTCGAGACGGTGATCGCCGGCCTCGGGGCGCAGGGCGCCTCGGTGGCCGAGACCGGTATCTTGAATGACCTCCAGCCGGGTGACCCGGTGCGGCAGGGGCAACTGCTCAAGATCGTCACCCCGGCGCGCCTGCGGTGAGCCCGCTCCCCGGCCGGGCCGGGGGACGTAAGTCCCTTGTTTCACGGTCGTTGACAACCGCTCAGCCGGCCCTATAGACTCCCGCTCTCGGCTTTTCAGAAGTCGGTTTGCCGGGCCTCTGTCGTCGGCCCTCGGCCCTTCCGGCCTTGGGGCGCGGGCTCGGCTCATGCCCGCCGGAAGTCTCCCATACGCACCCTGGGTATTCGAATGAACCAGTCGATTCAGTGGAAGTCTGTGCTCGTCGCCCTCGCCCTCGTGGCGTCGGGCATCGCCCTCTGGCCCTCGGTGCAGTTCTACCAGCTTCCGGTCACGGAACGCCTGACCGCGGCGAAGGAAACCCCGGCGGCCCGCCTGCGGGACAAGGCGATCCCGCTCGGGCTCGACCTCCAGGGCGGCATGCATCTCGTGCTCGAAGTCGACCGCAGCAAGCTCCCGCCCGAAGAGGCGAAGGGCGCCGTCGACCGCGCAATCGAGGTCATCCGAAACCGCGTCGACCAGTTCGGCGTGGCCGAGCCCATCATCCAGAAGGAAGGCACGGACCGCATCGTTGTCCAGTTGCCCGGCATTTCGGACCGGGAGCGCGCCAAGGAGCTGATCGGCAAGACCGCATTGCTCGAGTTCAAGCTCGTGCGCTCGACCGACGAGGCGCAGTCGATCTACAATCGCCTCGACACCGCGCTCGCCGCGCGCGCCCGCGCCGGCCAGGTGCAGGTGGACTCCTCGATCGCCTCGAAGCCCCTGACCTCATTCTTTATCGACCAGTACGGCGGCGGCGGGTTCATCGCCGCCACCGATGTGCCGAAAGTCAGCGCGATGCTGGATTCCGCCTTCCTGGCGGCGACCGTCCCGGGGGATTCGCAGGTCCTGTGGAGCAGCGACGAGGCCCGCTCGGGGCGCACGGGTCGCTGGATTTACGTGGTCAAGAAGGAGCCCGAGATGACCGGCGGCTCGGTCTCGACCGCACAGATGAGCAACCAGCTTGACCAGAACCAGCCGGGCGCGTGGGGCGTCTCGATGAGGTTCTCCGGCAAGGGCCAGGCGGATTTCGCGCGGGTCACGGCGGCCAACGTCGGCCGCCAGCTCGCGATCGTCCTCGATGACCAGGTGCGCTCGGCGCCCTCGATCCGCGAACGCATTCCGGGCGGCAACGCCTCGATCACCGGATCGTTCGACTCCAAGTCGGCGAAGGACCTCGAGATCGTGCTCAAGGCCGGCGCGCTGCCCGCTCCAGTCAACATCATCGAGGAACGCTCGGTCGGGCCCTCGCTCGGCCAGGACTCGATCGACTCCGGCTTCAAGGCGTCGTGGATCGGGACCGTGCTCGTCATCCTGTTCATGGCGATCTACTACCAGGGGTCGGGCATGATCGCGGTCGGCGCGCTGCTGTTCAACCTGGTGCTGCTGTTCGCCGGGATGGCCGGGCTGAGGTCCACGCTCACCATGCCTGGCATCGCCGGCATTGTGCTCACGGTCGGCATGGCCGTCGACACGAACGTGCTGATCCTCGAGCGCATCCGCGAGGAAATGCGGCACGGCAAGTCGATCC
>JBDTYW010000144.1:0-5945 GCA_040005445.1 Candidatus Eiseniibacteriota bacterium | reverse complement strand
CAGCAGAGCCTCCTGATCCTGCGCACGCATCTCAATTACAACGGCGCGGTCCTGGCGGCGAACGACTCGGACATCCTGCGCTTCGCGCGCGACACCTACTCCTACCTGTGGCCCCGCGACGGCGCGCTCGTGGTCTCCGCGCTCGACCTCGCGGGCTACGGCGAGTCCGCGCGCCGGTTCTTCCTGCTGTGCGGGGAGATCATCCAGGAGCAGGGCTTCTTCCTGCACAAGTACAACCCCGACGGCACGCTCGGATCCTCGTGGCATCCGTGGATCTCGGGCGGCGAGGCGCAGCTGCCGATCCAGGAGGACGAGACCGCGCTCGTGCTGTGGGCGCTGTGGGAGCATTTCTCGATCTACGGCGACGTCGAATTCATCAAGCCGCTCTACCGGCCGTTGATCAAGGGCGCCGCCGACTTCATGGCGACCTACGTCGATGCGCGCACCGGGCTGCCGCTGCCGAGCTGGGACCTGTGGGAGGAGCGGCGGGGCGTCATGAGCTACACGGCGGCCGCGGTCGTCGGCGGGTTGCGCGCCGCCGCGAACTTCACGGAGGCGTTCGGCGAGGCCGACGTCGCGGCGCGCTACCGGGCGGTGGCCGACCGCATGCGCGCCGGCATGGACCAGTACCTGTGGCGGGAGGACGTGGGCCGCTTCGCGCGACTGGTCACGCTCGGCTCGCGCGGCGAGCATGCATGGGACGCGCTCTCGGGCGCCTACGGCATGGCCGGCGGCGACGATGGCGCCCCGGCGATCGACCAGGTGGACACCACGATCGACGCCAGCCTGTGGGGGCTTTTCGCGTTCGGCGCCTACGAGGCGACCGACCCGCGGATCGAGAAGACCATGGAAGCCGTGCGCGAGGGCCTGCGGGTCCGCACCGACGTGGGCGGGATCGCGCGCTACACGAACGACTACTATCACCAGGTCACGCGCGACCTCGAGAAGGCCCCGGGGAACCCCTGGGTGATCTGCACGCTCTGGCTCGCGCAGTACGACATCGCGCGCGCGGCGACGATTGCCGAGCTCGAGCGCGCGCTGCCGACGCTCGACTGGGCGGCGCGCCACGCGCTGCCCTCGGGCATCCTGCCGGAGCAGGCCGACCCGTTCACGAACGATCCCCTGTCGGTCTCCCCCCTGGCATGGAGCCACGCCACGGTCGTCGCCGTCGTGCGCCAGTACCTGAGCCGGCGCGCCGCGATCCTCGGCTCTCCGGTTCCCGAAGGCGCGGGCGCGGGCACGGGCCGCAGCGGGCGACCGTTCTCCGCGCTTTCGAAGCAGCGCGACTGACGCTCCCGCGCGCCGCCGCAAGCGAAAGAGCCGGAGGCGATCAGCCCCCGGCTCTTCGCACATCCGGCGTGTCGCTTCCCGGTTACCGGGTCAGGACGATCCGGCTGGTCTTCACGCCTTCCGCCGTGCTCAGCACGTAGAAGTAGATGCCCGACGTCGCGTTGGAGAAGCGGTCGGTCCGCCCGTCCCACGCGCGCGCGTAGCTTCCGGGCGCCATCGTCTGCGCCACGATCGTGCGCACCCGGCGTCCCGCGACGTCGAACACGGCAAGTTCGACGAAACCCGACCGCGCGACCCCGAACTCCACGCTCGACGTACCCGTGCTCGGGTTCGGCTTGGGCGCGTGCAGGAAGCTGACCGTCGGCGCCGAAGCGCCGCGCACCGCGCTCACCGGCCCGAACGTCGTGGTGCTGCCGTCGGCGCGCGTGGCATACAGGCGATAGTAGTACGCGCGTCCCGCCTCCGCGGTGCGGTCGAGCGCCACCGTGGCTTCACCCTGTGCGCTGCGCTCGACTTCAACCGCCTGCCACGGTCCGTCCGCCGCATCGGCGCGCTCGACGCGCACCGACGTCACGTCGGCCGTCGGTCCGAACTGCCACTCGATCGCGATGCCATCCGGCGTGTCCTGCGCGTCGAACAGCGTCATCAGCGTCGGCGTGGGGGAGCACGGCGAAAGCAGGTAGTAGGACCCGCCGCGCGTCTGGTCCCTGATCCCGTTCGCGCCGTCGGTAAAGGTCGCGGCCCGGAGCCCGTCCAGCCGGCTCCCCGGCCCGATCGGCGGCCCGTGCGTGACGAACGGGTTGAGCTTGTTGAGAGCCACCTGGATCGTGATCGTGCCCTGCGCCGCGTCGACCATGCCGAAGTCCGCGGTTCCCCGGCTGGTGTACGCCAGGCTGCCATCGCCGACGCGGACCGCGGTGCCGTACGTGTACGCCAGCACCGCCGGATTGTCGCTGTTCGCCATCACGTAGAACTGGTCGCCCCGGTCGGAGACGCCGCCGGGAACGTTGGCGGCGAAGCTCGCCCGCCAGTTCATGCCCGAGGGAATCGCGGTCAGGCTCGAGACCTTGATCACGACCGTGAGCCGCTGCGGGCTCTCGCACGCCTCGCTCGTGTAGCCGACCGACAGGAGGTCGAACGCGTTGTCGGTCGGGATCGGCGCCAGGAGGCCGGTCACCGCGTCATGGAGGAAGTCCGAGACCTGCGGCGGCGACGGGTTCGGCGGCGGCGGCGGCGGCGGATAGATCGGGTTGACCGTCCCGCTCCCCCCGTTCGCCGACGCGTAGAGGCTCGAGCCATCCATCTGCCGGGTCACATAGAGGTGCCCGTTATAGTCGTTGTGATCGTCCGTGTACGACAGCACCGCGGCACCCTGGGGATCGAGGGCGACCTGGAAGTAGTCGTCCAGGTTGCGATTCGCCGCTCCCGTCAGGCCGCCCAGGCTGATGTTCGAGCCGTGGATGACATGGTCGCTGATCACCTGCTGCGCGAACGTCGGGGACGTCGCCGTGGCGTCCAGCGCCTGCGCGCAGAGCACCCGCCAGTCCGCATCATCACTGTTTGTCGCCGAGGTCGTGCCGTACCACACGACGATCACGCGCCCCGCGCTCCCTGCTTCGAGCCATGGCATGAGGTTGGTCTTGTACACCGCGGCGTCATTGACGCGCACCTTCTCGCTCCAGGAGACGCCGCCGTTCGTCGAGTGCGCCATGTAGATGTTGAACTGGTCCGACCACACCGTGTACACCGTGCCGTCGTCCCCGACCTTGACGACGTCGAACAGGTTGCCGTGGCTCGTGGTGTTGTCCACTGTGTTGTTCTTCCAGGACACGCCGCGGTCCGTCGAGTTCGCCACGACCAGGCTGTTGCTGCCGGTGTGGGCGACGTAGACGGTGCCGTTGCGGTGATCCACGTCGATATAGCCGGGCGTGGTCCCGCTCGGGTTGACGACGCTGGTGACCGGGTACGTCAGGCCGTGATCGTCCGATCTCTGGACGAACAGCCCGGTGGCCGGAATCGGCGCCCGATAGAGCATGTACACCGTGTTCGCCGAATCCGCCTCGATCCATTGCCGGTCGTCCGCCGGCGCAATTGCGGTTGCCGGACTCAGCGTGAACATTGCTCCGCGATCGAACGAATAGGCGGAGGAGATGTTCGCCGCCGCGAGGCTGACGAGCGTCAGGACCGGCGTCGAATCGGGGGACGCCGGGAAGCTGGTTGCGAGGTCCACGTCACCACCGCCGTCGGCCCCGCCGGTCGTCGGATCGTTCGGATCCTGCGGCAGGAATGCGTCCGGCTGGCCGAGATAGATCGGGTTCTGGAGGCCCGGATCGAACGTCGGGCTCGTGGGATTGAGATCGTAACGCCACAGGTCGACGCCGGCCGGCACGCCGCGAATTCCGCTCACGTAGTAGTTGCCGCGCGTGTCCACGCGCACGCTCGGCTCCCCGTCCTGTGCGGCCACCGGGGCGCGCAGCGTCACGTTCGGGCTGAATGTCAGGTTTCCGGCGAGATAGTTCGCCACGCGGGGCAGCGGAGTCGCCACTAGCGAGGCATCGCCCTGGTAGATGTCCCCGGGCGTGACCGTGAAGGTCACGACATGCACGGAGTAGACCCTGGCCACCGCGACGACCGGAGGATCGATTTGGATCGAGGCCCGCTCCGTGGTCGACGGCGCGCCGCCGGCCGACTGTCCAACGATGGGCCCGCTCGGCGTGCCCTGATGGACGTAGAGGTCGTAGTCGTTCGCCGGCACGAGCCAGTTGATGCCGACCGTGATGCGCTTGCCCGTGTAGTCTCCCGGCAGGAGCGTGAGCGTGTATGTGTCGCAAGTCGCGCCCTCGATGCACGTCGTCTCGTCGACGTTGGCCCCCGAGACGAGGCCGCCACTCCAGGTCACCGAAGGCGAGCCCGTGCTCAGGCTTCCCGAGGGAGGGGTTGCCGCGAAGCCGACGCCGGCGGGGAGGGACAGCAACAGCAGGCCCAATACGGATGCGATCGCGCGCTGGAATCGACCCGAAGGCTGGTCGCCCGGCCAGCTCATCTCGAACTTCATGATGTCTCCCCTCGGAGGAGGTGTGAATCGAGTCGGCCCCGGGACGGGGCACAATGGCCTGCCGTGCTGCGGATCACCCCGGCAGCGGGCGGTGGTCCGGAAGGCAGAGAATGCCGAGTGGAAGTTTCGCGGGCGGGGATTGACTAATTCTTGAGCCGGCGGAGGGGATGGGGCCGTATCTGGTTCAGGCGTGGGACTTGGGGGGCTTCACGAGCGCGTGCTCGATCGTCAGCGCGAGCGTGTTGTGGCACTCGGGGCAGGCCGCCCGGGTCTCCGCCCGCAGGCGCCCGCCGGCCTCGAGTGCGCGCTCGACGCCACAGCGCGGACAGCCGCCGCTCACGCCGACGATCGTCGCCTCCTCGCGCAGGCGGCCGACGGCGAGGGCGATTCCAAGGAGGACGAAACCGGGCACGAGGACGAAATGGGCGATCGGCACCAGGATCGCGAGAACGCCCAGACCCCAGAACAGGGCGAGCACTCGAACGGCGCGGCGAGCGCGGGCGGCAGGAGTGTGGCGAACGACCGCGACGCGGGCCGCGGTCCGCGGGAAGCCGAACAGGTACAACTCCCCGGGGAGACTCTCGGAGTCCCGGGACGCGGGGCTTGATTCAGGCGCCGGGTTCACACCCTCACCTTACTACGACAACGCGCGCGCCGCTCGCCGGATCGGCGGAGCAACGCGCGCTGCATCACGTCCCGACGATCGTCAGTACCCGTCGTATCCGTCGTACCCGTCGTCCTCGTCGTCGTAGCCTGAGGCGTTGTAGCGAGCATCGCCGTACCCGCCATCCCCCCATGCGCGCGCCTGGATGCGCACGTCGGCCGGGCGATGCGAGCACCCGACCACATGGTTCGAATAGCCCCGGTACGTGGCGTAGTGGGCATCGCAGAAGTTGCACCCGTACTCGTAGTTCGCGTACTGCCGGCGCGGACCGAAGACCGCGCTGATGTCGACCGCGCCGACGCGCCCGCCGATGCGGACGAACGGCGCCGGCCGCACGATCAGCACGCGCGACGGGCGGTACGTCACGTAGCGCGGCTCACAGGGCGCCGGGGCGAAATCGGGGCGAGCGTAGTAGGCGCGCGGCGCCGGGACGAAGACGATGCGGCGATCGTATTTCCCGTGCCCATGGCCCCGGCCGTGGCCGCGGCCCGCGAACGCGGGCGGCGCGAGCAGGAGCAGCGCGGCGACGGCCGCGAGGGCGAGGGTCGAGAGTTGTTTCGAATCAAAGGTCAGGCGCATGCGGTCCTCCGAGGGTGGGCGACCCTTCGGAGACAAAGCAAGGCGCATGCCAGCCCCCGTCCGGACGGGCCGGCCGGGGCAAAGGGCTGCTGTGCGTCCATTTGTGGAGAACGCGGTCCAGGCGGCGGCGGGGGGCGAGCGCGCGACTGCGGCCCGTCCGCCACACCGCGGGACCTGGATGCTACGCGCCGCCGCGAATCGGGTCCGCCATCAGGCGGTGGCGCCGACGACCTTGAGCGTGAGACCGCGCGCCTCGTCGAAGCGCCGGGCGATGTCCTGCCAGTTCCACAGGTTCCACATCACGTCGAAGAAGTCGGTCTTGCGGTTCTCGTACTGCAGGTACCAGGCGTGCTCCCA
>JBDTYW010000143.1:0-5976 GCA_040005445.1 Candidatus Eiseniibacteriota bacterium | reverse complement strand
GGACCGGCTCACGCACTGGTACTCGGTCAGCCGCGAGTGGATCAAGAAGTCGATCGTGATGGACGACCTCTACGTGTTCAACAACCCTTGGGCGATCCAGTCCATGGAGAAGCACACCACCTACGCGGCGATGATGGCGCTCGGCCTGCCGGTGCCCGAGACCTGGATGATCCCGCCCAAGGAATACGAGCCCAAGCCCGACCTCGCTGTCACGCTCGAACGTTATGCGAAGCTGTTCGACCTGGGCGAGGTCGGCCGGAGCCTCGGCTATCCGTCGTACCTCAAACCCTATGACGGCGGCGGCTGGCAGGGCGTCTCACGCATCGACGACGAGGCGGTCCTGAGGCAGGGCTATGAGCAGAGCGGGCGCAACGTCATGCACCTGCAGCAGGCGATCGAGCCCTACGACCAGTTCGTGCGCGTGGTCGGGCTCGGGCCGCAGCTCAAGGCGATCCGCTACGATCCGAGCGGTCCGCTGCACGAGCGCTACACGATGGACAAGGACTTCCTGGGCGCCGAGGACCGATCCGTGCTCGAGGACATGACGCTCACGATCAACGCGTTCTTCGGCTGGGACTTCAACTCGTGCGAGGCGCTGTCGAAGGACGGGGTGTGGCACCCGATCGACTTTGCGAACGCCTGCCCCGACTCGCAGGTGACCTCGCTGCACTACCACTTCCCGTGGCTCGTGATCGCGAACCTCAAGTGGTCGCTGTTCGTCGCCGCCACCAAGCGCCCGATGCGCAAGACGCTCGACTGGGACCCGTTCTACGAGATCGCGCGCACGAACGCGCCCTACCGCGCAAAGCTCTCGGCCTACGCTGACATCGCCCGCACGCGCTTCGACCAGGCCCGCTTCGAGGAGTTCTGCGCCACCCACCTGTCGCGCCTCGATGAGGTGGCCTGGGAGTTCTTCGGCACCGAGGTCGCGAAGGACGCGGTGCGGCATAAGGTCGCCGCGCTCTACCCCGCGCACGAGGTCGAGCGCTTCACCGAGCTGTTCTTCGAGCGCATCCAGCTGTGGCGCACCGATACGCCCCCGGCCGAGCCCGTGGCGGCCGTCGCCTCCCCCCCCGCGACGAGGGCCCGCGCGAAAGCCGCAGCCCCGCGTAAGCGAAAGGCCACCTCTTGAAGCTCGCCACCGGCTGGCACTCGGAGCGTCTCGGCGAGTACGTCGGCATCGCGCGCTGGGGCACGTTCGGCGTCCCGGTCCTGCTCTTCCCCACCGCCGGGGGCGACGCCGAGGAGATTGAGCGCTTCCACGTCATCGACGCGCTCGGCGAGCTGATCGGCGCGGGCCGCATCAAGGTCTACTCATGCGACAGCGTCGCCGGCCGCACATGGCTCAAGGAGGGCTTCGGCGACCGGCACCGCGCGTGGATCCAGAACCAGTTCCACGAGTTCGTCGCGCGCGAGCTGGTGCCCGCGATCCGCGAGGATTGCAAGATGCCGGACATCGAGGTCATCGCGGCGGGGTCGTCGATCGGCGCGTTCAACGCGGTCGCTGTGACCTGCCGCTACCCCGAGATCTTCCGCGCCGCGCTCGGCGTCTCGGGCACGTACGACCCCACGCGCTTCCTCACCGAGGGCGAAATGCCGGGCGACCTCTACTTCAGCTCGCCGATCCACTTCCTGCCCGGGCTGCGCGGCCCGCAGCTCGACCGCCTGCGCACGCGGCGGATCCTGATCGCCTCGGGCCAGGGCCGCGCCGAGGACCTGGGCGAGTCGTGGAAGATGGCTAAGGCGCTCGGCGACGCGGGCGTGCCGAACCGGGTCGACCCGTGGGGCGAGGAGTGGCACCACGACTGGCCGACCTGGCGGCGCATGTTTCCGCTCTATCTCGACGAGCTCACCCGCCCGGTGACGGGCTAGGGGGCGCCCCCGTGGGCCAGAGCGACATCCTCGAGTTCTCCGGCGAGCAGCGCCGCAATTTCATGCGCGCGCTGCTCGACGACCTGCGCGCGATCGAGCTCGTGCTCGACCGCGGCCTGTTCGAGGAGGGCGTGCAGCGCATCGGCGCCGAGCAGGAACTGTTTTTGGTCGACCGCGCCTGCCATCCGGCGAACTCCTCGCTCGACATGCTCGAGCGCCTGAAGGACCCGCACTACACGACCGAGCTCGGCGCGTTCCAGCTCGAGATCAACCTCGACCCGCAGACCTTCAGCGGCGATTGCCTGGGCCGCATGGAGCGCCAGCTCGAGGACCTGGTCGCGCGCGCGCGCCTGACCGCACACGAGCTCGGGCTCGAGGTCGTGCTCACCGGCATCTTGCCAACGATCCGCAAGTCGGACCTGGGGCTCGAGTCGATGGTCCCCCTGCCGCGCTACAAGGCGCTCAACGACGCGACCACGCGCCTGCGCGGCGAGGCCTACTACATCCACATCCGGGGCGTCGACGAGCTGCGCACCCAGCACGACTCGGTGATGGTCGAGGCCTGCAACGCGAGCTTCCAGGCGCACCTCCAGGTCAGCGCGAAGGACTTCGCGAACGCCTACAACATCGCACAGGTCGTGACCGGGCCCGTGCTCGCGGCCGCGACGAACTCGCCGCTGCTCTGGGGCCGGCGCCTGTGGGCCGAGACCCGCATCGCGCTGTTCGAGCAGGCGGTCGACAGCCGGAACCAGGGCCAGGCGCGCGAGATGGCGCCGCGCGTCACGTTCGGCAACCGCTGGGTGAAGAAGAGCGTGATCGAGCTCTACAAGGAGGACATCGCGCGCTTCCGCGCACTCGTCGGCAGCGACTTCGACGAGGATCCGCTCGCCGAGATCGCCGCCGGACGCGCGCCCATGCTCAAGGCGCTGCGCCTGCACAACGGGACGATCTACCGCTGGAACCGCGCGTGCTACGGCATCACCGACGGCAAGCCGCACCTGAGGATCGAGAACCGCGTGCTGCCTTCGGGCCCGAGCACGCTCGACGAGATCGCGAATGCCGCGTTCTGGCTCGGCCTCATGAACGGGTTGATGCGCAAGTACGAGGACATCACGCGCGTGTTCGAGTTCGAGCAGGCCAAGCAGAACTTCGTCTCGGCCGCGCGCCTCGGGCTCGGGTCGCACATGAGCTGGCTCGAGGGCAAGGAGATCCCCACGCCGGCGCTGATCGCCGAGCACCTGCTGCCGATCGCCTCTGAGGGCCTCGCCCAGGCGGGCATCGCCGCGGCCGACAGCGATCGCTACCTCGGCGTGATCGAGAAGCGCGTGCGCACCGGCCGCACCGGCTCGCGCTGGCTCATGTTCTCGCTCGCGGGCATGAAGGACCACGGCACGCAGGGCGAGCGCCTGAACGCGCTCACGTCGGCGACCATCGCGCGCCAGGCGGGCGGGACTCCGGTCGCCGACTGGGAGCCCGCGCGCCTCGACGAGGGCGGCGGCTGGGAGAACAATTACCTGAAGGTCGAGCAGTACATGACGACCGACCTGTACACCGTGCACCCCGACGACTCGATCGATCTCGCCGCCAAGCTCATGGAGTGGCACCGCATCCGCCACGTTCCGGTCGAGGACCAGGACCACCGCCTGATCGGCCTCGTGTCGTACCGCTCGCTGCTGCGGCTCTTGACCGATCCCGAGTCCGCCGGCCGCGCGCACGCAATCCCGGTCGCCGACGTGATGAAGCGCGATCCTTTCAACGTGTCCCCCACCATGACGACCATGCGCGCGATCGAGATCATGCGCAAACACGGCGTGGGATGCCTGCCGGTGGTGCTGGACGGGCGGCTGGTCGGACTGGTCACGAGCGACGATTTCATCGGCATCGCGGGGCAGTTGCTCGAGGAGCGCCTTCATGACTGACCGGCGCCAGTGGCCGCGCGTGATCGCCCACGTTCGCGGCGACGCGCCGGGGCCGATGCTGATCGTGCTCGGCGGCATCCACGGCAACGAGCCGGCCGGCCTGCTCGCCGCGCGCGCGCTGCTCGACGGCGACGCGCCCCCAATCGAGCGTGGCGACCTCGTCGTGCTCGCGGGCAATCGCGCCGCGCTCGCGCTGGGCGTGCGCTATCAGGCGCGCGATCTCAACCGGGACTGGAGCGATCGCGCGCTCGCCGCGCTGCCCGAATCCGGCGGTACGCCCGAAGACCATGAGCAGCGCGAGCTCTGGACGGCGATCGACGGCCTCCTGAACCGCGCCCGCGGCCCGGCGTATTTCCTCGACCTGCACACCACGAGCGCGGCGGGCCATCCGTTCGTCGTGGTCGGCGACGATCCCGCCCACCGGGCGTTCGCGCACGCGTTCGGGCTCCCGGTATTCCTTGGCCTCGTCGGCACACTGCACGGCGCGCTCACGCCCTACCTGTGCGCGAAGCACGCGGCGACCGCGATCGCGATCGAAGGCGGGCAGCACGACGACCCGGCGGCGGTCGCCCGGCACGGCGCGGTGCTGCGAGTGGCGCTGGTCGAGTGCGGGCTTTTGCCCGCGTCGAGCCTGGGAGCGGCGGATGCGCCGGATGGGCCGCGCGCGCTGCTCGAGCGTGCGCGCATGGACCTGCCGCACGAGATCAGGATCGTGAGCCGCTACGCGATCACGCCCGAGGACGGGTTCCGCATGGAGCCCGGTTTCGCGAACATCCATCCGGTGCGCGCCGGCATGCTGCTCGCGCGCGATCGCCACGGCGAGATCCGCGCCCCGGAGGACGGCCTGGTCGTGATGCCGCTCTACCAGGGCCTCGGCGACGAGGGGTTCTTCCTCGGGCAGGCCGTCGGGTCGTAATCGTGCCCGCGCCCCGCGCGCCTCGTTGTCAGGCGCCGCCCGGTGTGATATCTCTCGCGATCGTGACCCCACAACCGACATTCGCCGGGCACCCCCCCGGGGACCTCCGATGACCGGCCCCCGCGCCTTCTTCACGTCCACGATCGGACAGAAGGTCGTGATGGCCGTCACCGGCCTGGTCCTCGTCGGCTTCGTGTTCGTACACCTCGCCGGCAACCTGCTGCTCTACCAGGGCCCCGAGGCGATCAACGCCTATGGCCGCGAGCTGCGCGAACTGCTGCATGGCTCGGCGATCTGGATCGCGCGCGCCACGCTGCTTGCGGCCGTCGTGCTCCACGTCTGGTCGGCAACCGCGCTCACGCTCAAGAACCGCGCCGCCCGGCCCGTCGGCTACCGGCAGTGGCAGGCGAAGGACTCGACCTACGCCTCGCGCACGATGCGCTGGAGCGGGGTGATCGTGCTCGCGTTCGTGGTCTACCACCTCTTGCACTTCACGTTCGGGTCCGTGCACCCCGACTTCATCGAGGGCGACGTCTACCACAACGTGGTCACGGGGTTTCAGGCCTGGCCCGCCTCGCTGTTCTACATCGTGGCGATGGTGCTGCTGGGTTTTCACTTGAATCACGGCGTGTGGAGCATGTTCCACACGCTCGGCGTCTCCCACCCGCGCTACCGCGCGATGGCGCGAGCGTTCGCCGCGGTGTTCGCGCTCGGGATCGTGCTCGGCAACATCTCGTTCCCACTGGCGGTCCTGTTCGGGCTGGTGAGGTAGCGCATGGAACTGAATTCGCGGATCCCGTCCGGCGACATCGATCAGAAGTGGGAGCACCGCCGCTTCGACGTCAAGCTCGTCAACCCGGCGAACAAGCGCAAGTACACGATCCTTATGGTCGGCACCGGGCTCGCCGGCGCCGCGGGCGCGGCCTCGCTCGCCGAACTCGGCTACAACGTGACCGCTTTCTGCTACCAGGACAGCCCGCGCCGCGCGCACTCGATCGCCGCCCAGGGCGGCATCAATGCGGCCAAGAACTACCGCAACGACGGCGACAGCGTGCACCGGCTGTTCTACGACACGGTCAAGGGCGGCGACTTCCGCTCGCGCGAGGCGAACGTCCACCGCCTCGCCGAGGTCTCGGTCCGGATCATCGACCAGTGCGTCGCACAGGGCGTGCCGTTCGCACGCGAGTACGGCGGGCTGCTCGACAATCGCAGCTTCGGCGGCGCACAGGTCTCGCGCACGTTCTACGCCCGCGGCCAGACCGGCCAGCA
>JBDTYW010000142.1:0-5981 GCA_040005445.1 Candidatus Eiseniibacteriota bacterium | reverse complement strand
TCGGCCACGCCGAGCCTCGAGTCGTTCGTCAACGCCGAGCGCGGCAAGCTGCGCAGGCTCTCCCTGCCGGATCGCATCGACGCGCGCCCGCTGCCGCTGGTCGAAATCGTCGATCTCAACGAGACGCGCGCCGAGGCCGCCGCCGCCCCCGAGGCGTCGACCACGGCGCCGACGGCGACGCCGACCTCGAGCCCCGCGTCCACGCGCCGGCAGGGCGGCGCGCTGTACTCGCCCGCGCTGCTGGACGGGCTCGCCGCGGCGCTCGCGCGCGGCGACCAGGCGCTGGTGTTCCTCAATCGCCGCGGGCATACGCGCGTGGTCGAGTGCGAGGACTGCGGCTATGTCGGGCGCTGCCCTTCGTGCGACGTGTCGCTGACCTATCATTCCAGCGACGAGACGTTTCGCTGCCACTACTGCGACCACCAGGTGTCGGCGGCGGGCGCGTGCCCGCAGTGCGCGAGCCCGTTCTTTCGCCACAAGGGTTCGGGCACGCAGCGCGCGGAGAAGGAGCTGGCGCGCCACTTCCCCCAGGCGCGCATCCTGCGCCTCGACTCCGACAGCGCGAAGCCGAAGGGCGCGCAGGCCGCGATCCTCGCCGCGTTCGGGCGGCGCGAGGCCGACGTGCTGCTCGGCACCCAGATGATCTCCAAGGGGCTCGACTTTCACGGCGTGACGTTCGTCGGCGTGGTGTCGGCCGACGGATCGCTCCACATGCCCGACTTCCGCGCGGGCGAGCGCACGTTCCAGACGCTCGTGCAGGTCGCCGGCCGCGCGGGCCGCGGAAAGCTGCCGGGCCGGGTCGTCGTGCAAACGCGCGCGCCCGAGCACCCGGCGCTGGTCTGCGCGCAGGCCCACGACTTCGCGGCATTCGCCGCGCGCGAGACGCAGTTCCGCAAGGACCTCGGCTACCCGCCGTTCGGGCGGCTGGTCGCGCTCACGCTGTCGGCCGAGGACGAGGACAAGGTGATCGCCGCCGCTGCTCGCGTCGCCGACATCGTGCGCGACGCGCTCGCCGACTACGAGCACCTCGCGAAGGAGCGCGGCGCCGCGCCCGAGGGCGCGCTCGACCTGCTCGGCCCCGCGCCGTCGCCGATGGCGCGCCTGCGCGGGCGGCACCGCTGGCGGTTGACGCTCAAGGACCGGGACATGCGCCGCCTGCACGCGGTTGCGCGCCGCGCGCTCGAGGTGATCGAGAGCGCCGAGGGAAGGCTCGCGCCGGGAGTGCAGCTCGCGGTCGACGTGGATCCCTACGACGTGCTCTAGGCGACGCGCATCAGGGCACCCGGCCCTCGAGGATCGTCGCCAGTTTCGCCGGATCGAGGTTCCCGCCCGAGATCACGCACACGATCGGCCCCTCGGGCAGCGGCACGCTCGCGCCCGCCGCGCCCGCGGCCGCGCGGCCGGCGAGCGCCGCCGCGAGCGAGGCGGCGCCCGCGCCCTCGGCCACGACCCGCGCGCGGGTGACCAGCGCCCGGATCGCGCCTGAGACCTCCTCGAGCGAGACCACGCACGTGCCCGCGAGCAGCTCCGAGGCGAGCGGCCACATTTCTGCGAGCACGGTTCCGCTGCTGATGCCGTCGACGAAGCTCGCCCGATATTCGATCGTCTGCGGCGAGCCGGCCGTGAGCGAGGCCGCGAGCGGCGCGGCGGTGTCGACCTCGCACGCGAACGCGAGCGCGTCCGAGCCCATGGCCCGGAGCGCGGAGGCGATGCCGCTCGACAGCCCGCCGCCGCCGTACGGCACGAGCACGGCCCGGGCGCGCGGCAGGTCCTCGAGGATCTCGAGGCCGATCGTCGCGTTGCCCGCGATCACCGCCGCGTCGCTCACCGGGTGGACGAAGAACCCGGCGAGGTCCTCATGGCGGCGCTCGACCAGCACGCGCCACCAGCGGTCGAACGGGATGGGCACGACCCGCGCGCCGAGGCGCTCGATCGCGTCGAGCTTGGCGCGCGGGGCGTGGTCGGGCGCGACCACGGTGCACGGCACGCCGAGCTCGCGCGCGCACCACGCCACGCCCTGCGCCATGTTGCCCGCGCTCGCGGTGAGGACGCCCTGCGCCAGCGCCCCGGGCGGCGCGAGCCGCAGCGCGCTCGCCGCGCCGCGGATCTTGAACGAGCCGATCGGCTGGAGGTTCTCGAGCTTGAGCCAGATCTCGGGCTCGCCGGGCCGGGCCGGGAGCCGGACCAGCGGCGTGCGCAGCGCGATCCCCGCCATGCGGTCGCGCGCCGCGTGGATCTCCGCGAGCGTCGGCGGCGTGAGCGGCGCGCTCACGCGGGGCCGCCCCAGTCGAGCCACGTGCCCGCGCCGCTTTCCTGCGCACGCCGGAGGATCGCGTGCGCGGCGGCGAGGTCCTCGAGCGCAATGCCGAGCGACTCGTAGGCCGTGATGTCCGCGGGCGACTGCCGGCCCTCCACCCTGCCGAGGAACACCTCGCCCAGCTCACCGAGCAGGTGCGCGTCCCCGATCGCGCCCTCCGCGCGCGGGATCAGGAAGTCGCCGGCCTCGTTCACGCAGGACTCGCGGCAATCGGTGTAGAAGCGGCTCCTCGCCACCGCCTCGGTGTCGAGCTCGCGGTACGCCGCGAAGCACGCGCCGACCGCGTTGACGTGGGCGCCCTCCATGAGCCAGGCGCCACGCAGCACCGGCTCCTTCGCGCCCGTGGTGGTGCACACGAGGTCGGCGCCGCGCACGGCCTCCTCGCCGGTCTCGACCACCTCGATCGCGATTCCGGCGCCGGCGGATTCCTCGCGCGCGAAGCGCTCGGCGTTCGCGCGGCTGCGGCTCCACACGCGCACCCGCCGCAGCGTCCGCACCGCGCGCATCGCGGCCAGGTGCGTGCGCGCCTGGGCGCCCGAGCCGATCAGGGCGAGGTCGCCGGCGTCCGCGCGCGCGAGCAGGTCGGTCGCCGCGGCGGACGCGGCTGCGGTGCGAATCGCCGTGATCGCCGTCGCATCCAGGATTGCCAGCGGCTCGCCGTGCGTCAGCCCGAACAGCATGACCACGCCCTGGTGCGAGTCGTACGGCGTGCCGTGATTGCCCGGCATCACGCTCACGACCTTGATCCCGAAGCTGCGCGGCGCGCCCAGGTAGCCCGGCATCAGCCCGAGCAGCCCGGAGCCGTCGGGCAGGCGCACCAGGCTGCGCAGCGGCAGCACCGCGTCGCCGCGCGCGAAGGTCGCCAGCGCCTCGCGCATGAGCGGCACGCAGGTCGCCATCGGCAGCAGGTCGTACACGCCCTTCTCGTTCACGAACAGGACCTTCATGCCGGAGCCTCCAGGGAGTGGATCGCGGCGAGCGCGCGCCCGGGATCCGCGTTGCCGCCCGAGACGATGCTCACGACCTCGCAGCCGGCGGGCAGGCGCACCTTACCGGCGAGCAAGGCCGCGGTCGCGACCGCGCCCGAGCCCTCGACATAGAGCTTGGCGCGCACGAGGAGCGCGTGCATCGCCTCTTCGATCTCGGCCTCGGTCACGAGCACGATCTCATCGAGCGCCTCCTGCGCGACCGCGAGCGGCAGCGCGCCCACGAACGGCGGCGTCAGGCCGTCGGCGAGCGTGGCCGGGCGCGTGACCGGGACCGGCTTGCCCGCGGCCAGCGCGGGCGTCATGCCGGCGCCGGCCGCGAGCTCGACGCCGATCACGCGGCACCCGGGCCTCAGCTGCTTGATCGCCGAGGCCACGCCGGCCATCAGCCCGCCGCCGCCGATCGGCACGACCACGCACGAGACATGAGGGACCTGCTCGACAATCTCGAGCCCGACCGTGCCCGCGCCGGCAAGCCCGATCGGGTCGTCGAACGGGTGGATGAACGCGGCGCCGGTGCGCGCTTCCTCCTCGCGCAGCCGATCGAACAGCGTCGCCCGGTCGTCGTGCGCCACGATCGTGGCGCCGTAGCCGCGCACGGCCTCGAGCTTCGAGCGCGGCGCGTCCGCCGGCATGACGACCGTGCATGGCACGCCGGTCTCTCTCGCCGCCCAGGCCACCGCCTGCGCGTGGTTGCCCGCCGACACCGTGATCAGGCCGCGGGCGCGCCGCTCGGGCGCCATCGCGAGCACGAGGTTGAGCGCGCCGCGCGGCTTGAACGAGCCGGTCTTCTGGAAGCTCTCGCACTTGAGGTGGAGCGACACGCCGGCGCGCTCGCCGAGGCTGTGCGAGGTGAACACGGGAGTGCGATGGAGCCTTTGGGCCGTGCGCAGGGCGGCCTGGCGGATGTCCTCGATCGGGATCAGCATGGTCGCTCCGTAGAATCGCCGAAATGCGTCCGCCCGCCTACTCCGGAATCGCGGCCGCCTCGCGCATGCGATCCTCGAACGCGCCGAACCCGGGCGCCATCATCTGTGCCGCGCAGCCGAGGGCGAGCAGCGCGCCTGCGACGACGACCACGATCCACGCGGGCGCGGCGGCGGCGATCCAGCCCGCGATCATGGTGCCGACCGGGAACGCGCTCTGCGCCAGGAAGCGCCGCACCGAGAGCGCGCGCGCGAGCATGTGGGGCGGCGTCAGGCTCTGCCAGAGCGTGAACGAGGCGGTGTTGAGCGGCGTCACCAGGAACTCGGTCGCGAACAGCGCGGCGGCGAACGCGAACACGCTGGTCGACAGGCCCACCAGCACCTGGCCGACGCCTATGCCGAGCAGCAGCGAGATCATGAACGTGGTCTTCTTCACGCCGCGGAAGCCCACGATCCCGAGCACCACGCCGCCGAGCACCGCGCCCAAACCGCCGACCGCGTTGACGAGCGCGAGCGCGGCCTCGAACGACAGCCCGTGGAGCGCGCGGTCGGCCGCCAGGCGATCGCGCACGAGCAGCGGCATGAGCAGCATGAGGGGCGCGAACATGAGGTTGACCAGCGTGCCGTTCGCGGTCAGCCAGAGGAACGGCCGGCGCCTCAGCATCCAGCGAAAGCCCGCCCGCACGTCGCCCCAGATGCTCGTCCGCGCGGTGTCGAGGCGCGGCGGCAGCGGCGGAAAGCGGATCGCGGTCACCACCACCGCGGCCAGCAGGAACGACAGCCCGTCGGCGGCGAATGCGAACGGCACACCCGAGGACAGCCACGCCGGCAGCCGCGCGGCGCCGCCGAGCAGCCCGGGCAGGCCGATCAGGGTCGCGGCGAGCGGCGGGGCGAGCAGCTGCGACAGCCCGAACGAGGTCATCATCATCGTGTTCGCGCGCGGCAGGCGCGCGGGCGGCACGAGCAGGCCGTAGCCGCTGTCAAACGCCGCGCCGTGGAACGCGCCCGCGAACGCGTACCCCGCGAGCAGCACGACCGCGATCGGCAGGGACAGCCGGTCCAGCAGCAGCAGTAGGACGATCAAGGCACTGAGGGCGGCGAGCGCGAGGTTCGAGCGCAGGAGGATGAGCCGCCGGTCGTGGCGGTCGGCGAACGCCCCGGCGAGCGGCATGCCGAAGATCAGGGGCGCGGTCATGGCCACGCCGGTGGCGGTGAGGGCGAGCGCGAGTTCGGGCCTCTGGGAGGGCAGGGGGAAGAGGTCCCGCACCAGCCACACGTTGACCGCGAACTGGCTGACGAACGAGCCGAAGAGCGACAGCGTCTGCGACGCCCAGAGCACGAGAAAGGCTCGGAAGTCGGGTCCGGGCGGGGGGGCGACGGATTTCAGGGACGGGCCTCCGGGAGCAGGATGCGGGCGACAGAGTGTGGCGCGCGCGCGACGATCGGGGGCGGCGCGGACGCCGCGCTTGAGCCGAAGAGCGCGCTTGACACTCTTTTGTCACCGGGCCTAGGCTGCCAAACGCAAGAGCACATGCCAGTTACAAAACGAAAGCCGGCGAGCGGCCGGGGGCTGCCGGCCTCCGGCCGTCGCCTGTTTCCGCAGGCATGAGCTTTGCGGTATGAGTCGCACCAGCGGGCTGGCCCGCGCACAGGAGCAGCCCCCAACAAGGAGACGTCCACGTGAAGAACATGGTCACCGGTCTCGCCCTCCTCGCGGTCGCATCGTCGGCTGGAGTCGTCAGCGCGCGCAAC
>JBDTYW010000141.1:0-6026 GCA_040005445.1 Candidatus Eiseniibacteriota bacterium | reverse complement strand
CCCGGGCTCGCCCGCGCTGCGCGTGCGCGACCGCTGGGTCATCGCCGTGGCCGACGCGCCGAAGGCTCCGGCGCGCCGCCTGACGTTCACCTACCCGGTGCTCGACGCGGCGCGCCGCATCGTGTTCCTGGCGACGGGGCGCGACAAAGCCGACATCGTGCGCGACGTACTCGAGGGTCCGGTTGATCCCGAGCGCCGGCCCGCACAGGGGATTCGGCCCGCGCCCGGGCGGCTCCTGTTCCTGCTCGACGAGGCCGCGGCCTCGAAGCGCTCGCGCGCGCGGGCGCCGGCGGGTGGCCCCTAGCCGTTCCCGCCGAGCCACGCGGTCACCCGCTCCACCACGCTCTCGGGCGTGAACCCGAAGTGCTTCGCGAGCTCGGCCGCCGGGGCCGAAGCCCCATAGTGATCGATCCCCACGTGCAGCGCGCGTCGCCCGTCGGTGACCGCGCCCCAGGCCGCCGTGACGCCGGCCTCGAGCGTGACCACGGGCGCACCCGGCGCGAGCACCGAGTCGCGCCACGCCGCATCCTGCGCGAGGAAGCGCTCGACGCACGGCATCGAAATCACGCGCGCAGGCCTGCCCGAAGCTGCGAGCCGCTTCGACGACTCGAGCGCCAACCCCACCTCCGATCCGGTCGCGAGCAGCGTCACGACATGCCCCGCGGCATGCTCGACGACGTAGCCGCCGCGCGCGATCGCGGCCGCGTCGACGCCCTTGGGGCGGGGGATCAGCGGCAGCTTCTGGCGCGACAGCGCGAGCGCGGTCGGGCCGTCCGTGCGGCGCAGGGCGGCGGCCCACGCGATCGCAGTTTCGGGGCCGTCGGCCGGGCGCCAGACCTCGAGGTTCGGCACGAGGCGCAGCGACCACAGCTGCTCGATCGGCTGGTGCGTCGGGCCGTCCTCGCCCAGGAAGATCGAGTCGTGCGTGAACACGTAGATCGCCTGCTGCTTCATGAGCGCGGCCAGGCGCATCGGCGGGCGCATGTAGTCCGAGAAGATCAGGAACGTCGAGCCCATCGGGATGAATCGTCCGTCGAGTGTGAGGCCGTTCAGGATCGAGCCCATGCCGTGCTCGCGAATGCCGAAGTGGAACACGCGCCCGCCGTATGCGCCCTTCTCGACCGAGCCCGCGCCCTTGATCGAGGTCTTGGTCGAGGGGTCGAGGTCGGCCGAGCCGCCGACGAGATAGGGCACGAGCTTTGCGGCCTCCTGCAGCACCTTCGAGCCGAGCACGCGCGTGGCATCCGAGGCGCCGTCGACCGAGGCCAGCAGCCTGGGCTCGAGGTCGGCCGGCATGCGGCGCAGGGTCGCGTCGTCCCAAGCGCTCGCGAGCGCCGGGTTCGCCTTGCGCCAGGCGGCGAACGTCGTCTGCCAGGCCTCGTAGTCGGCGCGGTTGCGTTCGGCCGAGGCGAGCCAGTGCGCGCGCGCCTCCTCCGGCACGAAGAACGTGGGCGTGAGCGGCCAGCCGATCGCTTCCTTCGTCGCTTTGACCTCGTCCGGGCCGAGCGGGGCGCCGTGCGCCTCGGGGGTGTCGTGCGCGTTCGGCGCGCCGTTCGCGATGTGCGTGCGCGCGAGGATGAGCGACGGCCGCGCGGTTTCCGCGAGCGCGGCCTGGCGCGCGGCCTCGATCGCGGCGTGGTCGTGGCCGTCGATGCGCTGCACGTGCCACTCATATGCGGCGAAGCGCGCGGCCACGTCCTCGCTGAACGCGAGCGCGGTGTCGCCCTCGATCGTGATGTGATTGTCGTCGTAGATCAGCGTCAGGTTGCCGAGGCCGAGGTGCCCGGCGAGCGAGGCCGCCTCGGACGCTACGCCCTCCATCAGGTCGCCGTCGGAACAGATGCCGAAGATGCGGCCGGTCACGAGTTTCGCCGCCGCCGTGTCGTAGCGCGCGGCCGCCATCTTCGCGGCAAGCGCGAGGCCGATCGCGTTGCCCACGCCCTGGCCGAGCGGGCCGGTCGTGGTCTCGACGCCCGCGGTGTGGCCGAATTCGGGGTGTCCAGGCGTCTTCGATCCCCACTGGCGGAAGTGCTCGAGATCCTCGAGCGAGAGGTCGTAGCCGGTCAGGTGCAGCAGGCCGTAGAGCAGCATCGAGCCGTGTCCCGCTGACAGCACGAAGCGATCGCGCCCCGGCCACGAAGGATCTGCGGGCCAGTGGCGAAGGAACTTCGTCCACAGCACGTACGCGAGGTCGGCCTGCCCCATGGGCGAGCCGGGGTGGCCCGACTGGGCCGCCTCGACGCCGTCCACTGCAAGCATCTTGAGCGTGTTGACCGAGAGCGTATCGAGATCGGAAATGGCGCGGGTGGCGCTCATCGTCGAGTCCTTTCGGGAAGTCAGGTGACCGGCCCGGCGTGGCGCGAGGCCAGCAGGGCGGCGCCCAGGAGGGCGGTGCGCTCGTTGAGCACGAGGTGGACCGGCGTGCGCTCGAGCAGCGAGGAAAGGCGGCCCTTGGCGCGGAACGCCGCCAGAAAGCGGCCGTCCTCGAAGCGCGAGCGCAGCTTCGGCGCGATGCCGCCGGCGACGTAGACGCCGCCCGTGGCCATGAACAGCAGCGCGAGGTTGCCGGCCTCGGCGCCGTAGATCGAGACGAACAGGTCGAGCGCGTGGGTGGCGATCGGTGCCTTGCCGTCGGCCTCGGCAATCGCCGCGTTGGGGTCGCCGCCGGCGCGCTCCTTGGAGAGCCAGTCGGGCTCGCGCTCGCGCCCGGTGTCCTTGAGGAAGTCGTAGATGTTCCCGAGGCCCGGGCCCGAGAGCACGCGCTCCCAGGAGACGTGGCCGCCGTAGCGCGAGCGCAGGTAGAGCAGGAGGTCGACCTCGTCTTCGCTATTGGGCGCGAAGTCGCCGTGCCCGCCCTCCGAGGCGCGGGCGACCAGGCGCCCGTCCTCGCGCGTGGCGTACGCCTCACCGAGGCCGGTGCCGGCGGCGATCACGGCGATCGATCCGCGCGGGTCGGGCACGCCCACCTGCAGCGGGACCAGGTCGTGGTTGGCGAGCGCCTCGAGCCCGAGCGTCGTGGCCTCGAGGTCGTTGACGAGTGAGACGCGGGCGACGCCGATCGCACGGGCGACCTGGCCGGCCTCGACCGTCCACGGGAGGTTCGTGCCCACGACCTGGTTGTCGATCACGGGGCCGGCGATGCCGAACGCCGCGCTCGTGATCGAGTGCGGCCCGGGGCCCGCGGCGAGGAACGCGGCGAGCAGGTCCTCGAGGCTCGCGTGTCCCTCGGTGAGGATGCGGTCCGCGCGCACCTCACGGAGAGATCCGTGGTCGCGCTCGAACAACGCGAGCTCGGCCTTGGTGCCACCGATGTCACCAGAGAGGATCATGTCGTGCATCCTACACCCATCCCGGGAGCGTCAGGCCGGCGGGCGGGCTCGCACCGAGCGGATCGTCCCGCCGACATCGCGCCCGTCGGCGGACCAGAGCACGCGCTCCTTCTCCTTGTGGCCGAGCAGAGCCTTGCCGACGGCGGCGCGATAGCTCACGACCTCGCTGCCGAAATCGCCGTCACCCTCGCCCAGGATCCAGACCTTTTGCGTGCCGCCGCCGTCGAGCTCGACGAGGACCTCGGTGCCTGGCCCGGCGATGCCGGGCTCGGGCGCCAGGTCGTCGATCAGCGTGACCTCGCGCAGGCGCTCGGCCAAAAGGCCCACTCGCGCCTCGGCCTGCGACTGCTTGAGCTTCGCCGAGTGGTACTCCGCGTTCTCCTTGAGGTCGCCAAGTTCGCGCGCCTTCTGGATCGCCTGTGGAATCGTGCTCTTGAGTGCGGCCTCGAGGGCATCGAGTTCGGACTTCGTGCGCTCGTAGGTGCGGCGCGAGAGGTAGTTCTTGCCGGTGTACGCCTGCGCCGCCTCGTCGGCCGCGCTCCCGCGCACGCGCACGCGCGACTGCCGCGCCTCGGCGACGCGCTGGACGAGCGAGTTCATGCCGGTGGCGCGTGCGAATTCGACGACCGGTTCGAGGAAGCGGTCGGTGGTCTTCCAGGTCAGGCAGCGGCGCGTGATCAGGGTTTCGAGATCCTCGGCTGCGCGGTTCGCGCGGCAGGCCGCCACCAGCCAGCTGTCGTCGGCGAGCAGGTTCGTGACGCGCGTCGCGAGCGGCTCCTCGGGCGTGGTCTCGAGCAGGTTGACCAGGCCGCGCACCCCGTACCAGGGATCGACCGCGGCGAGCGAGGCGACCGGTTTCTTCGCCGGGTCCGCGTGTTCGAGCGAGGCGACGGTCGCATTCGGCCAGTTCGGGGCGTCGACCCACAGCGCCTGCCAGAACGTGGGCGCGTCGGCGCCGTGGCGCTCGTCGATCGCGGCGAACGCGGCCTCGCGCAGGTCGTTGAGGCGTGAGGACAGCGCGGAGCGCGCAGCCTCCTCCCATGACGGTCCGCGCAGCGCCCAGTCGAGCGCGCGGCGTTGCTCGAGCGTGCTGGCCAGGCTCGAGAAGTCGAAATCGCGGGTGAACGCCTCGGCCAGCAGCACGACACCGCGACCGTCGATCGAGTCGGGCTGGGGCGCCAACTCGGCGGACCACGCGAGCGCGGCGACGCGCTCGGAGTCGATCAGGCGTTCGTCGTCGGCCCAGCGCAGCAGGCCCTCGCTCCAGGTGAGGAAGAGCTCGGCCTTCGCGCCCGGGTGCTGGCCGAGCAGCCGGCGCAGCAGCGCAAACGCCTTGCGCGGCGGCTCGTGCCGGGGGAAGCCCGGCAGGCGCACGGCCTGGCCCTCGCGGCCGATCGCGTAGCGCTGCTCGAAGGCGTGCGAGGCGTCGATGCGCGGGTCGTCGGCGAGGCGTTTCTTGGCCGTGTTCCAGAACGAGGTCCAGCCCGAGCTGGGCACGGTGCCCCAGGCGAGCAGGAGCTTCTTGATCTCGGTCGCGGTGGCCTCGCGCTTGAGCGCCTTGAGCACGGAAACCACGAGGCGGACCGGGTCCTCCTTGCGCAGTCGCTCGAGCTCGGCCGGGTTCCACGCGGCGAGCACGCGCGGGTCCTCGGCCGGGAGCGGAGCCAGCGCCGACTTGGCCGCGGCCAGCGTCATCTTCTGGCCCGGGCGCTTGGGGAAGTCCACGGTCACGGCGTTGGCCTCGAGCGCGGTCACGATCCCCACGCCCCAGGAGCCGTGCTCGTGGTAGGTGCCGGGCGCGCGCAGGGCGAGGTCGTCGAACTTTGCCACGGCTTCGGCGAGCGGCGCGCCGGCGTCGAGGCCCGCCGCCTCGATCAGGGGCGCCGCCTGCTTGCCGAGGCGGGCCGCGGCGATGCGGACGAGCGTCCCGCGCAGGCTCTCGGCGGAGGGCCCGAGCTCGCGCGCGAGGCGGGTGAGCTCGCGCCAGGCGATCTCGCGCGCCGCCTCGTCGGTCAGGGTCTCGCCCGCGAGATCGAGGAAGGGCTGGATGCGCTTGAACTCCCCGCGCCGCGCGAGCGCGCCCAGCGCCGGCATCGCGACCGCGAGGCGATCGGCCTCGCCGGCTTCGAGCAGCTTCATCAGGATGGGATCGAGCGCCGAGTGGTCGGTGGACTTGAGCAGCGTGTCGAGCGCGTTCGAGGTCACCGCCAGCGCCTCCTCGCGCTCGCCGCGTTCCTCGAGCGCGTCCGCGTAGCGCATGGCGAGCGTCGCATCCTTGGCCAGCGCGCCGTGGGCGGTGGCGAGCGCGTCGAACAGTTGCGCCGGGTCCCCGAGCGCCTCGGACGCGCGCACGAGGAAGCGCGGCAGCTTCGCGGGAACGCGGTCGACGGCATCGTCGTCGCCGCTCTCGGCGTCGGAGTGGGCGCGGTCGAGCGTTTTGTCACAGAGTTCGTGGAGCGGGGCCCAGGCCTCGGCCTGAAACAGGCGATCGGCCAGGGTCTCGAGCGCGTCGGGCGCGGGCAGCTTGCCGCTGTCGAGCGCGGCAAGCGTCTTCTCGACCTCGGCGGCGAGGGCGGGGGTGAGCTTCGGGGGATCGGCGGCGTGCGAGCGGGTCGTCATCCTCAGGAGTTCCGGCTCGGCGCCGGGTCCGGGTTGGCGGCGAGAGAAGCACGGTTTCCTTTCTTTGCCTCTTCTCGT
>JBDTYW010000140.1:0-6083 GCA_040005445.1 Candidatus Eiseniibacteriota bacterium | reverse complement strand
AAGAACGCGCGGTCGTGCGGCGTGGGATCGAGCGGGCGGTTGATCGAGTCGCGCGGTGACAGGTCGAACCGGCCGTCGCCCGAGCTGGCGGTTCCGCCGCGGTCCTCCTTGAAGTCCACGCGAATCATCACGACGCGGATCGTGTCCTCGCCCGGAACGCTCGCGATCGACAGCGGCGCCGCCTCGGTCCCCCACGCACTCCGCCGCGCCGCGCGGTCGCGCATGGACTGGAACAGGTCGATCCGGCCGCGCCTCAGAGGCGAGGCGATCGAGCGTGCGGGATCGAAGCCCTTGCCGAAGATCTCGTGCGGGAAGGCAGAGCGCCGGCGCGCGAGTTCCGCGAGCGACGGCGGCGTGGGCGCCGGACCACCGACGGCCGCGACACCCCCGGCGCCGACGAACGAGCCGGTCACGGGGCGGGGCGATTTTGTGGCGGGCGCGGCGGGAGCCTTGCGCAAAACCAGATCCCCCGGGGCCGCCAGGGCGGCCGCCGGGGGAAGCGTCAACAGAGCGGTCGTCGCCAGCGACGCGACCGCGAACCAAGAAACCAGGGTGCGTCGCGACACGGCGCGGGGTCTAGAAGTGCGCCGCGAGCGAGAACTTGCTTACGCGGGCGAGACGCGTGCCGCTCTCCGGGTCCTTCGCCTGCGGGATGCTCGCGAAGTCGATGTCGAACGACTTGTAGCCGATCCCGAACCCGTACGTCGGATCCTTGATGCTGCCGTCGGAATCGTGCACGTAGCCGCCGCGCAGCGCCAGCGCGACCTCGGTGTTGTACGCGACCTCGCCGCCGACGTTGAAGATCGGCTTCTGGTAGCGCTTCTTGATGCTTCCGTCCGGCTGCGAGATCTCGCCGCGCACCAGGAGCTGGTTGACGTCGCCGGTGACCAGCGCCGTGAACTCCTTCTTCTTGTACGCATTGACCGCGACGCCGAACTTCGCGTTGCGATAGATCGGGTCGCTGCGATCGTCGGCGATGAACGAGATGGCCGGCCCGAGGTTCTGCACTGCGAGCCCGACGTTCACGAGGTCACCAGGCACCTTGTAGAGCGCACCGATGTCGAACGCGACGGTGGCTCCCTTGCCGGCTCCCGGAAGACCCGGGAGGTCGGGCGAGAGCTGGACGCGCACGTACTTGAAGCTCGCGCCCAGGCCGAGCCCGTTGACGATCTTCGTGCCGTACGACAGCGTCGGCGCGATCTCGTACGAGGTGAACGTGCCGAGGTCCTCGCCCGTCTGGGAGGTGGCTTGGCTCGTGCCGTAGCTCAGGTAGACGATGGAGGCACCGAACGTGCCCCACGACTTGACCGGCGTCGTGTACGCCGGGAACATGATGAACACGTCGTCGGCGAGGTCGGGGACGAGCTTCGCGTAGGTGACCGAGGCCTCCTTGTTGGTGAGGAAGGCCAGCCCGCCGGGGTTCCACCAGGTTGCGGTCGCGTCGTCCGCCAGGGCCACGTACGCCTGTCCCATGCCATTCGCCCGCCCGGTCGGCGGAATGCTCAGCGAAAGGGCCGCAGTCTGGGCCGAAGACTCAGCGGCCCACGCCACGGCGGCCAGAACGAAACCCGTAAAGACTAGACGTCGCATAGCTTAACCTCCGGTGGGACTACGATCGTTGGGGTGTGACAGACGCTGCATGATACCCCGATCCCCGGGGAAAGGTCTGGAAAAATGTCCCCGGCCGGAGACCGCCGTGGGCGAGCTCAACTCCAGCCGGGGATGGAAGATACGCGTGGCGGACGCAGGCCTCCTGCGGGCTACTCGAGCGCGGCCGCCTGGCCGCGGAAACGCGCGGTCCGGCCGGAGGACTGGCCCTCGGCGGCGACCTGGTAGAGGTAGGCGCCGTTCGCCACGCGCGCCCCCTGCTCGTCGCGTCCGTCCCACAGGAGCTGGACCTGGCCGGGCCCGCCGACCGTCTCCAGCCGGCGCACGAGGGCGCCGCTGACGGTGTAGACCTTGACCAGGACGCGCGCCGGCTCGGTCAGCCCGGTGACCACGAACGAGGTGCCGCCCGCGTTGGGCCGGAACGGGTTCGGGAAGTTGTAGACCCGCCCGAGCGAGAAGTCCGTGCTCGCGGTGACCTCGAAGTCGATCGAAGCGGTCGAGCGATTCTTGCGGGCGAGCACGCCTTGCGCGTAATTGTCCGCGGCGGACACGGTGATCGAGTGCGGCCCGGCCTCGAGGCCGGGGAGCGTGAACTCGACCGAGCCCGACTGGTAGGACCCTACGTCGTAGCGGAAATCCTTCGTCAGGTCGAAGCGCGAGGTGCCGTCGATCGTCAGGAAGAGCGAATTCGGAATCGTGTGCCCCGTCAGGTTCACGCCGTGCTCGTCCCTCACCACGATGCGCAGCGTGGCGTCGGGAGGCACGACCTTGAGGCCGTTGAGGAACGCGAGCCCGATGGTCGGGCCCGTCGTATCGACGACCGCGCTCGCGCCCGCCGCCAGGGGCCTGAGCTGCGCGCCGGCGCCGTCGTTCGAGCCGGTCGTGAGGTACGCGATCACGCGCGCCTTCGGGCCGGTGAGCGCCTCGAGCGGGACGATGAATGTGGCGTCGAACTGCCCGTTCACCACGTTCGCGTCGCCGTGGAAGATCACGCCTGGATCGTAGGTGTAGCGCAGCGTTCCGGTGAACGCGGTCACCGAGTCCGTCGGCGGCGAGTCGGTGACGAGGATCGAAGCCACCCCGTTGAACGCGGCGTCGAGATCGGTGGCGAGCGGATCGTGCGTCGGGCTCACGTCGCCGTGCACGTGGATGCGCCGGCCGCGCCGCAGCGAGTCGACCGGGGCGTTGGTCTCCGCATCGTTGAGCGCGACCCGCACGAACCGGTCGGGCATCGCCAGTCGCATGCCCGGGTCCCCCATCAGCACGTACTTGTTGTCGTTGATGGACAACGTGGCCGGCCGCATCTTGGCCTTGAGCACCGCGAGCCCCAGCGGAACCTGGAATCCCGCCGGCGTCTCCTTGAACATCTGCACGAACAATTGCTCCGCGAGCGCGGCGTTGGAGAACGCAAACGCGATGTCTGTCGCCGAGAAGGTCGCGATTGCGCCGCCGTTGCGCGACTTGAGCAGCGCCTCGCCGAGCCCGGTCACGATCGCGTCGTCGAACTTGCCGAGGTCGCACGAGGCTGCGATCAGGAACGTCAGCTCCTTCAGGTTGTTCAGGCTCCCCACGTCCGAGAGGATGAACGCGTTCTCGTCGGCCATTTTGAACGGATTGCCGTGCCCGATGTAGTTCCAGAACAGCATCCCGGAGTTGACCGCGTCGATGACGTCGCGCTTGACCAGCGGTTTCTCCGGACCCGAGCCATAGGGATAGCGGATCAGGTAGATCTTGCGCGTTTCGAGTTCGTCGGGCAGGTCATTGTTGGCGATGATCTCGCTGCGGAACATGTGCTCGGTTCCGAGCCCGTCGGGAGCGAAGCCCTGCGTGATGTCGTCCGCCAGCATCAGGGCGCGCCGCCGCCATTCGCCGAAGTCGGGCGCGGTCTCGTAGGGCAGGATCTTGCCGCGGATCATGAAGTCGGCCTCCGCGAGCGTGGCCGCGGGAATGCGGCCGACCGCGAGATCCGGCACGTCGAAGTTGACCGAGTCCGGGTAGCCCGGCGGCGGCCCATTAGGATAGGGCTCGCGCACGCCGAGGTCGAGGTCGACCAGCCAGTCGTCGGTGCTGAACTGGGCCGTCTGGTACCCATTGGGGTACGTCGGGACCATGTTCGTCGCCGTGCCCTGCGCGACCTGGTGATAGACGTTCTTGTAGTCGTAGGACGCATCCCCGATGAAGCACACGAACGACGGCGCCGGAGACCAGCCCACGCCGCGCACGGTGTCGTACACGAAATTGCGGATCGCGGTGGGATCGAGTCGCCCCCCCGAGTACCAGGCGTAGATGTCGGAGATCTTGACCACGCGTGAGCGCGGGTTCGGGACGCCGGGCAGGAAGGTTGCGCGCCGCGCCGCCAGCGCCTGCGCGGGCCCGGTGAACGCATCGTTCGTAATCACCACGTAGTCGGCACCGTTCGTCGGCGCGAGCAGGTCGTCGATCTGCACACGCGTGATCGCATCGGGCCGCTTGAGCGCCGAGGCGCCGAGCGCGAGGTAGTCGCGCTTCGAGGTCACGTCGTCGTGGAAGTAGACCGCCTTGCCGCCCGTGGTGTCGCGCTCCACAACGCCGGTGATCTGCGTCGGGCCGAGCGGGTCGGTGGTGTCGAGCAGCAGGAAGCCGCTGGTCGAGGGGAACGGCCCGAGCCCGTAGGCGACCGCCGCCGTGGTGTCGGGGCTGCGGAAGTCGAGTGCGTTTCCGGTCGGGGTCAGCGTGCGCGCGTAGTTGACGTCATACCAGAACAGCGACACCTCGTCGGCCGAACTCGCGTCGCACTGCACGCGCAGCTGGTTGCCGAGCGTGCGCACGTCGGTGAACGTCGTGTCGTAGTCCTGGCGCCCGTTGTCGGAATTGCCGAAGAACACCCGCGGGGTGAATGGGACGCCGTTGAGCGAGACGTTCAGGCGGTGCGTGGTGGAAGTCGTCCCCCAGAGTCGCGCCTTGAAGCGCGCCGGCCGGGTGGTCACCGCCCCGGGAAGGTTGAAGCCGAAGGGCACCGGGCCACTGCGCTGCTTGACGTTGAGCCACACCCACTTCTCCCAAAAGATCCCGCTGAACTCGTGGAACGAGCCCCCCGCCTGCAGGTTCGGCTGGTACTCGTTGTCCTGCTCGAAATGGATGCGGGCCGGGTACGAAGGCGTGGTCCACGCAAACGGCAGCTCGGGCGCGCCGCTGCGCGTGGCCCAGCGTCGGGGCGGATTCGCGAACGCGCCGCCCCATGTCAGCCAGTAGACGTTTTTCGTATCGTACGGGTGATTGATGTAGCCCGAGTCGGCGAGCGGGCTCGTGAACTCGTCCTTCCACCCGCTGATGCCGAGCCCGAAGAACAGCAAGTAGTCGGTGGTGTCGAACCGCCCGTCGGCTTCGCCCACGACGTTGACAGAGACCTCGGACAGCCAGCCGCTGGGCGCCGTCAACTCGTCGAGCAGCGGGATCCCCGGGCGCGTGAACACGCGGATCGTGCGCGGGTCGATCGCCGCCAGGCTCGCCCCCGCGCCGGCGAGATCAACCGCGTCGACCTTGTAGACGCCCTTCGCGGACACGTCGAGGCGGATCCAGTTGGGCGAGGAGGTGAAGTCCTCGCGTACCGCGCCGTTGCCGCCGGCCCCGGCGGCTTGCGGCCGCGCATTCGGCGTGAGCCCGCGGCGGCGCAGCGTGTTCGCCCCCAGGTCCTCGCGCCACGAACGGCCGCTTTCGTAGTTGAGCAGCGTCGTGCGATAGGTGTCCTCGAATGGATCGGCGCGCATCTCGGCCGGGAGCAACGGGGCGAGGGCCGGCGCCTCCGCGGCGCCACCCTCGAAGCGGACGCTCACGCGCACGCGCGTGTACAAGCGCACGCGCCCGAGCGCCGGGTCATAGGACGCGGGCCGCACGGTGATGCGAGCGATGCGTTGGGCGCGCATCCCGGTCACGCCGTCGAGCGTCGCGAGCGGCGTATCGCCGTAGCCCGAGCGCGCGTAGGCCGCGCGGTCTTCCGTCATGGCGTTCAGCACGCGCGCGCCCGACGTCGTGAGCAAGCCCGCCCACTCCGCCGATTGCTGCGGAACCAAGCGCAGGCCGTCGTAGATGCGTTCGCCCTCGCCGCTCGCGCTCACGAACACGCGTGCGCCGATCGGCACCGCGATCGTGAGAGCGCGCGCGGGCAGCAACGGCTGTCCCACGGCGCCGTCCCACGCGAAGCCCTCGAGCTCGAGTTGGTGATAACTTCCGCTCGCGGTCTCGAGCGTGGAGAGGACGGGAGCCGGCACGTCCACTTCGAAGGACACGCCCGCGCTCGACGACGCGAGCAGGCGCGCGTCGGCCACGGGTGAGGGACTCACCGCCGCGAACGCGGCGGGGCAGAGGGCGAGGAGGGCGAGGGCGAAAGCGGTAGTACGGGCCTGAAGGCCCCCGAACACGCGCAGCATCCGGGCGACCCTAGGAGAGACGCTCGGCCTGGTCGACCAGCATCACCGGGATGTCGTCCTCGATCCGGT
>JBDTYW010000139.1:0-6093 GCA_040005445.1 Candidatus Eiseniibacteriota bacterium | reverse complement strand
TGGTTCGGCGGCCCGGCGGTCGACCTCGATCTCTACCTGCTCGACGCGAACCACAACGTCGTCAAGGCGTCGGCCTCGAGCGGTGCCAGCGAGAACCTCGTCTACAGCACGCCGGAGGCGGGCAACTACTTCTGGCGCGTCGTCAGCTACGCGAGCCCGGACACCGCGAACTTCCGGATCGACATGAGCCAGTGCATCACGTCTCCGCTGGTCGGCGTGTCCGGAGGCGGGGAGGCCCGGGTCTCGTTCGCACGCACCGTGCCGAACCCGTTCACGCTCTCGACGCGCGTGTCGTTCTCGATGCCGACGGCGGGCCACGCGACGCTCAAGCTCTATGACGTCGCCGGCCGCCTGGTGCGCACGCTCGAGGATGCCGACCTGCCCGCGGGGACGCACTCGCGGGTGTGGGACCGGCGGACCGACCGCGGCACGACCGCGACGGCGGGCCTGTACTTCTACCAGCTCGAGGCCGGCGGAAAGCGCTTCGGGCAGAAGGTGATCCTGGCGCGCTGAGCGCGGTGTGTTGGGGGCGATCGGTTTTCGTGCAGATTCCGTTGGGCCCGGAATCCACGGGATCGGCGGAGATCGATCGTGTACGTGGGCCGGGGGGAACATTCCCCGGCCTGCGTCGTTTCGGGCGGCGAACGCGGCCGCCCTTTGTCGTTGCGGCGCGGAGCGCGGTCCGCGATGCTGCGGGCGCATGATCTCCCGCTACTACTTCCTCGACTGGATCGCGATGGCGCTCTCGCTCGCCGCCATGGTGATGCTCGGCAACCGGGACCGCCGCGGCTTCGCCCTGTTCGCGTTCTCGAATGCGCTCTGGGTCGTGGTCGGGGTGTGGGCGCACAGCCTCGCAATCGCGCTCGGCAATGCCGCGTTCCTGCTGATCAACCTGCGCGGCTGGTGGCGGTGGCAGGCGGACGCGGCAACTCTCGAGGATCCCGGGACGTAGACGGCGGGTCGCTTCCTCCACCCTCCGCCCGGGAGTTCCTCATGTGCGCACGCGCCCGCTGGTCATCTATCCTGCCCGTTCCGTTCGTCGCCGCCGCGCTGCTGCTCACCCCCGCGCGCGCGCTCCCGGCCGCGGTCGTGCCGGGCGCCCCGGCCACCTATGCTGCCGCGGTCGACACCGCGCTCGCGCGGGTGCGTGCCGGTCGCGGGAGCGAAGCGCTCGTGCCGCTCCGCCGCGCGCTCGCGATCTCGCCCGACGACGCCGCAATGTGGCTCCTGCGCGGCGACCTCGCCGCCGACGCGCGCGGGACCGCCGAGGCCGTGGACTCCTACCGGCATGCGCTCCAACTCGGTGCCCGGACGCCGGCGGTCGTGGCCGAGGACCTGGCGCGCGCGTTCGCCGGCGGAGGCGAACGCGACAGCGCGCTCACCTGGCTCGAGCAATCGATCGCCTGGGGCAACGAGCACCGCCCCGAGCTGGGATCGGACAGCGCGTTCGTCTCGCTGTTCGGCGAGGCGCGCTTCCGGGCTGCGACCGGGCAGTTGCCCGCGCGCGAATTCACCCGGGACGAGGGCTGGCGCTACGACCTCGACTACCTCGTATCCGAGGTGAAGCGAATGCACTATCGCTATCGGGTGCAGGCGCTTCCGCCCGAGTTTGAGAACGACCACCTGGCCTTGGAACGGCGCATCCCCGAACTCTCGGACGGGCAGGTCCTGCTCGCCCTGCAGCGCCTGCTCGTGCGCCTCGGCGACGGCCACTCGACGCTCTACCCGGTGAGCGAGCGGACCGGCCCGTGGCCGGTGGTGCCGCTGCGCACGTACCTGTTCCGCGACGGGGCATGGGTCGTGGAGGCGGACTCGGCGCATGCCAGCGCGATCGGCAAGCGCGTGCTCTCGATCAATGGTGTGCCCATCGACCGGGTGCTCGCCGACCTGCCCGCGGTCATCCCGCACGACAACGCGATGGGCGTGCGCTGGATGGCGCCTCTGTTCCTGACCATGCCCGATCTCGTTGCTGTGTCGGGCGATGGGAGCGTCGCATCGAGTATCACATTCGAACTGGCCGAGCGCGCGGGGAAGCCCTCAAGGATGACCGTCACGCCGGGCATGTCGCCCGGCAATGCGCACGTGCACATCCCGCGGCTGACGCCCTCGCGCCTCGCCGGCGCCGGTCCCGTGCCGCGATGGATGGCGCACATGGACGACCCCTACTGGTTCGGACCGCTCGAGGATTCCTCGATCGTCTACCTGCAGTTCAACGAGGTGGCGAACGATCGGCGCGAGCGCCTGCGTGACTTCGCGGCCCGGCTCACGACCTACCTCGACGGCCACGACGTGCGCGACCTCGTCGTCGACGTTCGGCACAACAACGGCGGCAACGGAAACCTCAACGTCTCGTTGGAGCGGGCGCTCGTGCGCTTCGAGGGCGGGCTGCCTGGGCGAAAGCTCTGGGTGATCACCGGCCGGGGAACGTTCTCGGCCGCGCAGTCGTTCATCAACGACATCGAGCGCCTGACCTCGGCCACGTTCGCCGGCGAGCCCAGCAGCTCGCGGCCGAACTTCATCGGCGAGTCGACCTCGCTCTTGCTGCCGTGGAGCGGCGCGATCGGCAGCATCTCGACCCGCCTGCACAGCTCGCGCGACGCCGACGAGCGCACGTGGATCGCGCCGCGCCTGCCGGTCGAACTGTCCTCCTTCGACTACTTCGCGAATCGCGACCCGGTGCTCGAGGCCGTCGTCGCGGCCGCGAAGGCGCGGCGCCCGGCGCCCTAGCTACAGCGCCTTCCGCGGTGGCAGCGCCAGGTTGGCGAACAGGAGCCCGGCGGCGAGCGCGCCCGCGACCGTGACCAGCGTGAACAGGAGCTCGACGCCCGGGACGACCTGGCGCTCGACCAGCGAGGCGACGCTGCGGACGCCGAGCGTGCCCGGCACGAGCATGAGCAGTGCGGGGACGACCGGCACGGCCGCCGGCCGGCGCGTGATGCGCGCATAGGCGTTGCCGAGCACGCCGGTGGCGAACGCGGCGGCGAGCATCCCGAGGTCGGGTCCGCCGAGGTTCGAGCCCGCGCGCGCGACGCCGTAGGCGACCGCGCCCGAGACCAGGATCACCCAGCCGTCGCGTGGGCGCGCTCGGAAGCCGATCGTGAGCGCGATCGGCGAGAGCGCGAGCGCGAGCAATTCGGTCCAGAACGGCAGGTGCTCCACGGGGAGCATGAGCACGCGCGCGCCGGCGAGCGGCGCGACCAGCGCGCCGATCGCCAGGCCGAACCCGATCGCGAGGAATGTCATCCCGGCGCCCGCGAGGCGCGCGGTGCCGGAGACCAGGTTCTTGGTCGCCAGCTCGGTGAGCGCGACCGTCAGCCCGAGGCCGGGCACGAGCACGATCAGGCCGCTCACCGCCGCGACCGTCGCCGCCAGTGGGCCGATCGCCCAGGCCCACGCCACCGCGGCGAGGCCGGCCGCGATCGAGGCCAGCCAATCGAACACGCGGGCGGCGGCGGCATGGCGAGCCGCGAGCTGGGCGAGCGCCCCGGTCTGCAGGCCGATCGCCGCCCCGGCCGCGATCTCGCGCGGGCCGCCTCCGAGGAAGCGCGCGACCGTCGCCGAGGCGAGGCCGAACGCCAGCACCGACAGCCACGCGGGGTAACGGGCCGGCGCCCCTTCGATCGCGGCGAGCCGGGCGCGCGCCCGGGGCAGCGGGAGTGTGCCGGTGCGCAGGCCGTCGATCAGCTCGTCGAGCTGGCTCATGCGCTCGAGGTTGACCGCGGCGGGCTCGACGCGCAGGAGCGCGGTGCGCGAGTCCTCGGGGGCGCCGAACGACGCCAGCAGCGAGGTCGGCGAGGAGTAGAAGCGGGCCTCGATCCCGAGTTGCGGGGAAAGCTCGCGGATCGCGTCCTCGAGGCGATGCGCGGGCGCGCCGGCGACATGCAGCGCATGGCCGAGCGCGAGCACGAAAGCTTCGGCTTCGTGGCGTTCCGGGTCCGCGGGCGGCGGCATCATGGCTCCCTCCCAATCGAAAGGGCCGCGCCCGATCGGACGCGGCCCTCGATCTTCCGCTTCAGCACTTCGCCGCGCGGGCCTAGAATCCGGCCCGGGCGAGTCCTGCAGTCACCAGCGCGAGCCCGAGGACGAGCCCGACCGTGAGCAGAATGGCGAAGACGACCTGGGTCAAGACGGGTCGAGTTGTCCGGGCCGACTGCGCGTGACGCACGGGGACCTCCTGTCACGTCTCGAGAGACACGGCTCGGGACTCATCCGAGAGTCCCGTTACGGCGACCGCAGTCTCCCCGCGACGTGTCCGCCGGTCAAGCACAACCGTCATGCAGCCTCGGCGCGCGCGCCGTCGTCGTCCCCCATGTCCGCCGCGGTCGCGTCCTCGGACTGCTGCACCCACCGCTCGACAGTCGCGCACATCAGGTCGAGGTCGATCGGCTTCGCGAGGAAGTCGTGGATGCCCGCGTCCAGGCAGCGCTCGCGGTCGCGCTCGCGCGCGCCGAGGGCGATCAGCGGCGTGCGACGGCCCGAGACCTCGAGCGCGCGCATGCGGCGGGCGAGATCGACGCCGTCGATCCCGGCCATCGAGAGCTCGAGGAACACGATGTCGAAGCTCCTGCCCTCGAACGCGGCGAGCGCGTCCGCGCCGTTGCTCACGGCCTCGGGGGCGTAGCCGACGCGCCGCAGCGCGGAGAGCACGACCAGTTGGTCGATCGGATTGTCCTCGACCACGAGCACGCGCACGCGGCTGCGCTTCTGCTCGGCGAGCGTGAAGCGCGTAATCAGCGGACTTCCGCCGAGCGCCGGGTCCGCCCGGCGCTCGAGCACCGCCCGCAGCGCACCCTGGAGCTGCGCATCCTCCATCGGGCTCACGAAATAGGCATCGTAGCCCCATTCCGCGGCGTTCGCGGCGTCGCCGGGGCGCCCCACCTCGGTCAGCATCACCAGGCCCGTGCGCGCAAGCGCGGCATCCCCGCGCACCGCCCCGGCCAACTGGCGCGCGTCCAGTTCGGGCAGGTCGAGATCCATGATCGCGATGGCGTGCGCGCGGCCGCTCGCGGCGCTGAGCTTGAGGCGCTCGAGTGCTTCGAGGCCGCCCTCGGCCTCGTCGCACGCACAACCCCACTGCGACAACCGGGCCATCAGGGCCTGGCGCGAGGCGGCCGAAGCGTCGGCCACGAGCACGCGCAGGCCGGAGAGCCCGACATCGGGCGTGGTCTCGGCGAGCGGGGCTTCGATCTCGGCCTGCTTCCCCAGCGGGACCCGGAACCACAGGCGCGCGCCGAGCGCCGGCAGGACGACCACGCCGGAGTCCCCGCCCATCAGCCGCACGATGCGACGGCTGATTGCCAGGCCGAGCGAGCGCGCCCCGGCGGGCGGCGCGCCCGGCAGCGCGGCGGGCGCGATGGCCGCGCCCTCGACGTCGCCGAACGCGGAGAACGCCCGCACCGAGGCCTCCGCGTCCTGCCCGGAACAGGCCCGGTTGACCCAGAAGCGCACCACCGCCTGGTGCGCGGCCTCCTCGACCAACTCGACGCGCAACGCGAGCTCGCCGCCGTCGGCCGCGCGCAGCGCCTGCTGGGAGACTCCGAGGAGCACCTGGCGCAGGCGAGCGGGATCGCCGCACAGGCGCGACGGGACGCGGTGATGCACCCAGCTCGAGAACGACAGCCCGAGGCGTCGGGCCGCGTCCGACACGATCGAGGCCACTGCATCGACGGTCACGCGCACGTCGAAGTCCATGCGGCCGATCTCGAGCTGGCCGGACTCCATCCGCGAGTGGTCGAGGAGGTCGTCCGCCAGGTCGAGCAACTGCTCGCCCGAGTCCTGGATCCCCTCGACCAGCATGCGCTGGTCAGGATCGAGACCGCTCGCGAGCAGGAGTCGGCTGTGGCCGATCACGCCATTCATCGGTGCGCGCAGTTCGTCACTCACCGAGGCGAAGAACGCGGAGTTGAGCCCGCCGGCAGCGGTCGCCTCGGCGAGCCGGGCCTCGGCCTCGCGCGCCCTGAGCCTGAGATCCGCGAGCTCGGCGTGCACCTGCTGGAGATCCTGCGCCGAGCAGACGTATCCGGCGTGCCCGATCGCCGTGGTGATTCGGCGCACGTGGAGACCGACCCAGTGCGAGTCGTCGCGGCCGGTCAT
>JBDTYW010000138.1:0-6114 GCA_040005445.1 Candidatus Eiseniibacteriota bacterium | reverse complement strand
GCCGA
This sequence comes from Candidatus Eiseniibacteriota bacterium, assembly GCA_040005445.1. Lineage (GTDB taxonomy): Bacteria > Eisenbacteria > RBG-16-71-46 > RBG-16-71-46 > DASYSL01 > JANPEF01. Next base: position 6,109 of record JBDTYW010000138.1, on the reverse strand, counting down.
TGCGCAGCACGTCGTTGTTCATCAGGGGCTGGCGCGCGACCTGAACCTCGTTGACGAAGACGCCGTTCGCGCTGTCGAGATCGTGGACCAGGTACAGCCCGGACGGGGTCTGCTCGAGCTTGCAGTGATCGCGTGAGATGCCCGGGTTGTCGAGGAACACGTCGGACTCGGGATTGCGCCCGACCGTCACGCACTCCTTCTTGAAGGAGTAGGCGCGCACCGGACGACCCTTGAGCGTGACTCGAAGCTTGAGCAACTGTTCCGCCACACCGACCTCCTGCCGACTCCGCGGCGACGCGTGCGCGATCCCCCCCGGGGGGGGCAAGGGAGGGATGCGCGGTCCCCCGGGTTATCGGCGGGTCCGGCGCGGGCCTGAGCGCCATACAGCGAAAATCCGGGGCCGCCCCGCCTCGGGCGGGCCTCCTGGCCCCGTAAGTGCTTGATTCCCGGCCGGAGGCGCCCCACGGCGGGGCCGGGTGCCCGTTACGTCGGGGCGCTGCCCGAGGTTGACGAACGGCCGCAAAATGGCTAGAGTGCAGCGGTTAAGCACTCACTACCGTCCCGTTGTCGGAGGAAATCCATGCCGCATCACAAGTCGGCCAAGAAGCGCGTCGGCACCAACGAGAAGGCCCGCGTGGCCAATCTCGCGGTCAAGTCCCGCGTTCGTTCCGCCGTGAAGAAGGTTCGCGAGGCCAAGACCGTCCAGGACGCGCAGCCCCGGCTGCAGACCGCGCTCTCGGTGCTCGACCGCGCCGCGCAGAAGGGCATCATCCATCGCTCGACTGCGAGCCGCACCAAGTCCCGGCTGACGCTGTTCGTGCACAAGTTGCCGGCCTGAGTTCCGTGCCATGAGGCCCGGGAGGACGTCGAGCCCGCGCACCCGCGCCGCGCTCGCCCTCCTGGGCCTCCTGCTGTTCCCCCTCGCCGCATCCGCCGCTCCCGATTACGTCCTCCCACAGGTCGACGCCGCGGCGCCGTCCTACGCCGGTGCGTACGTCGCGTTCGGTGCGGGCATCGCCCTGACCGCGGGCTCGTTCGTGCTCGCCGGCTCGGCCGACCGCTCCTACGAGCGTTACCTCGCCGCCAGCGACCCGGGGGCGATCAAGACCGCCTACGATGACGCGCGCCGCCTCGATCACTGGTCGGCCGGGGTGTTGCTCGCCGGCACGGGCGCGCTCGCGCTCGGCGTGTACTGGCGCTTCATCCGCCGCCCCGCCGCCCCGCGCGGCGCCGCGCTCGAGTTCGAAGTTGAACCCCACCTGACTCCACACCATGCCGGCCTCGCGCTCTCCCTCCGCTTTCCGTAGCCGGCGCGCGGCGGTCGCAAGCGCGCTCGCGGGCCTCGTCCTGTTGATCGCGGGGTGCGAGGGGCGCCTGCGCTCGAACCCGCTCGACCCGCAGAACCCGGACACCGGCGGCGGTCCGACCGGCTTCCTCGCGGTCGCGGGCAACCAGGTCGTGAACCTCACGTGGCGGCCCGCCCCCGACAACGTCCAGCTCGCGGGCTTCCTGCTCGAGCGCCGGCGTCACGGGCCCGACCCGTTCGTCGCGCTCGCCCCGGTCCTGCCGACCGCGGCCGCGAGCTACGACGACGCGTCGGTGGTCAACGACATTGATTACGACTACCGGCTCTCCTACATCCTGCCCGACGGCTCGGTGTCGGGCACGCCGGCCGAGCGCCCGGCGCGACCCGGGCAGGAAATCGCCTGGGTGGCCGATCCCGGCAGCGACGAGGTCGTGCGCGTCAGCCCCGACGGCCGCGCGCGCGTGTTCGCGCTCGGCGGCGTCTCCTCGGTGAACCGCATCGCGGTGCAACTCTCGGGCGGCGAGATCTGGGCGACCGCGCCGATCGACGGGCGCGTGCGCGTGTGGCGCTCGGATGGGCGGCCAGTCTACTCGTTCAACGGGCTCGCCGAGCCAAACGCGATCGCGGTCGACCCCACGTCGCTCACCGCCTGGATCTGCGAGGAACTCGGCCCGCGGGCGCGGCGCTGGACCGGCGGCGGCGTCCAGCAGGCGACGGTGCAATCGCTCGTGCTGCCGACCGACATCGCGGTCACGCCCGGCGGCGGCGCCTGGATCGTCGACCAGGGTCGGGGGTGGCTGCTGCGCGTCGATGCCGCCGGCATGCCACAGGACACGGTCGACACGGGACCGGATCCGCGTCGCCTCGCCGTGGACACGCTCGACGGCTCGGTCTGGGTCTCGCGCACGACCGCGAACGAGGTGGTCCACGTGTCCGCGGCGGGCGCGATCCTCGCGCGCACGCCCGGCCTCGAGGGCGCGTACGCGATCGACATCGACGAATTCCGCAACCAGGTCTGGGTGTCGCTCGACGGCGCGGGCGCGGTGCAGGTGCTGGCGCGCAACGACGGTTCGAAGAAGTTCCGGGTCGAGGGCCTGGCGCACCCGCGCGGGGTCGCACTGGTCGACCGCACCGGCGAGTGCTGGGTGGTCGCGATTCAGTCGCACGAACTCGTGCGCATCGGCTCGACCGGGGTGATCGAGTCCCGCTACGGCGGCTTCAACGCGCCCTACGACGTGCGCGTCGACCCCGGGCCCCGCTGATCAGAAGTTGTAGCCGATGATGAAGCGCGCCCGCGTGCGGGGCTCGATCTTCACCAGGTTCGTGCGCTTGACGAAGTCGACGCGCAGCACCGGCCAGTAGCCGCCCCCGATGTAGACGCCCGCCCCGACGCCGCCGATCCTTTGCAGCGGCAAGCCGAGCCCGCCCGTCACCGCGGCATCCGCCAGCAGCGCGACCGAGACCTGCGGAAACGTGAACGCCGCCGGGAATCCGAGCTGCAACCTCCGCAACAACGGGAAGCGAAGCTCGGTCTGCGCGAACAGGGTCTTGGGCCCGAAGATCGTACGCCGATCCCAGCCGCGCACGCTGTAGGGCCCCCCGTAGTAGAAGCGCTCCTGGTCGTTGCCGAACGAGTTCTGGGTCACGAGGCGCGTGGCCCACACCACCTGCGGGAGCAGGGTCATGTACTTGCGCGCGTCGAGCGCGGCCGTGTACGAGTCGCCCTGCCCGCTCGAGAGGTCTCGCGTGAACCCGACCGTCAGGTTGATGCGCTGGCCCCCGACCGGTCCGTCGTAGGTCCAGCGCGCGTCGTCGTGCACGATCGCGGCAAAGTTCGACATCAACCAGAGGTCGCGGAACTCGCCGATACGCAGCAGGTGGTCCTGCGCGTAGCGCAGCACGGCCGAGGCCTCGACCCGCGTGAACTTGTCGATCGGGTACGCCGCCAGCAGCGATCCCCCCACCCGGCGCTCGCGGCGCACGAGATCGTAGTCGGGGTCGTACTCGCGGGTCAGGCGAAACGCGCCCACGCCGTAGTTGAGACGCTGCGCCCGATTGAAGTAGGTGACACCGAGCTCGAAGCCGTCGAGGAAACCGGAGAGCGTCGACGAATCGTTCGCCAGGAAGATCGAGTAGCCGGAGTCCCCGAGGATGTCCGAGAGCGCGATCATCCCTCCCCCGCCGGCATCGCCCAACGCCGGGTCGAGTGCCACCACGGTCTGGGCGATGTCGAGCCCGTAGCGGCGGCGGTAGACTTCGCCGGGCTCCTCGGCGCGCGTGACCACGGGCGGCCCCAGCCGCAACGAGTCCTCGGGCTCCGCCAGCCACAGACTGTCGACCGGCGCGATCGGCACCTCGTAGAGGCCGAACTGCCAGCGCGCCTGCCCGGCGAAGAACAGCGCCCGGCCGTCGGGCCGCCAGGCGGGGTCGTAGCTCGGCCCGAGGAAGCGCGAGGCGCGCTGCACCCGCCCGTTTTTCCACAGCCACAGGTCGTCGATCCCGAGGCGATCGGAGAGGAATGCGATCGTGCTCCCGTCCGGGGACCACTGCGGGTGGCGGTCGTTCGCGGCGCCGGAGGTGAGCTGGCGGATCACGCCACTCGCAAGGTCGAGCGCGAACAGGTGATAGTGCCCGCGCGGGCCGCCCTCGCGATCGGAGGCGAACACGATCACAGGGCGCGTCGGGTGCGCGTCCGGGTCCTCCTCGTCGCTGTCGTCCTGCGTCAGCGCGCTCATCGCTCCGTCGCTCGCGCGCACGCGGTACAGGTCCGTGCGGCCCGAGACCGCCTGCCCGATCACGACCAGCGCGCTGTCGCCCGGCAACCACGCGGGCGACGACAGCCCCACGATGCCCGGAAACGACCAGGTCGCGACCAGCCTTCGCTCTGCCACGTCGAACACGTGCAGCACGTCGCTGCCGCCGCGCTGGGACACCAGCGCGAGCTGGTCCCGCGCGTTCGCCGACAGGCGGCTGCGGAAGAAGTGGAACGACTCGAACTTGCTCGAGAAGCCGCCGCGCAGCAGGCGCTCGTCCGAGAGCCTCTGGCCGTGAGCCTCGGTGCGCAGGCGCAGGTCCACCGCGCCATCCTCGGCCTTGAGGTATGCGATGCGCAGCGTCGAGTCCCCCGGCGCCTGACGCAGGACGCACGGCGCCAGGTTGTAGGCATCGGGCCCCTCGGTCAGCGGGCGCGCGATCTCCCCCACCGCGCGACGGGTCGCGACCGCCGGGTAGTAGCGCGCGCGCATCGCCTCGAACCACTCCTTGTCCATCTCGGCAAGCGGGCGACCGTAGGTCTTCTCCCAGATCTCGGCGAACGTGGGCACCTCGGTCCAGTGGTCGAACAGGTCGATCACGTGGCGTTTGCCGCCGTTCGCTTTCGCCACGAATTCGAGGAAGGACTGGCCCTCCTTGTACATCAGGACCGTGCCCTCGATCGGGTCGCTCCTGGTGATCGGGAGCGCGACGCCGGTCACCACCGCGTCCTGCATCAGGCCCTCGGCCGTGGCGTCCCACGTCGTCGCGAGGAACTCGGCGAGCCCTTCGGTGAACCACAGCGGGGGGAAGGCGACGCGGTAGCGGCGGTGCTCGTGCTGCACCTGGGCGAGCTTCTCGAGCATGTAGGCATGCACGAGTTCGTGGCGCGTGACCCACACCAGCCGCGGCGTGGAACCGGTGTGCGGGATCAGGACGCGACCGCGAATCAGCTCGGTCAGGCCGCCGGTTCCCTCGCCGATGAACCCGCCGGCCGCGTTGCTCTGCTGGAACGCCTGGTGCGACGCGTACGACAGGATCGGGATGCGCTTGCGCGGGCGCATGCGGAACGTGCTGTCGTACTCGCAGGCTGTGGACTCGGCGATCGCGGCGACCTCGCGCGCGAGCCCCTCCTCGTCGGCGTAGTAGAAGACCTCGCAGTGATCGGTCTTGATCGAGAACCAGTCGCGCCGCTCGTAGGTGACCTTGTTCTTGCCGAAGAACCCCTGCGCGCGCGCCGGGTCGGGCGCGGCTGCCGGCAGGACGAGGCCGAGCGCGAGGAGCAGGGCGTAGGCGAGAAGTCGGCGTGGGCGCGGCATGGTCTGTGCCTCGTTCCCCGGACTCAGGACACGAGCGCGTCCTCCAGCGCGTAGGTTCCGGGACGCGCCTGGGCGAGGAAGCGCAGCGCGGCCAGCGCTCCGGCGGCGAACGCAGCGCGGTCGTGCGCCACGTGCGTCAGTTCGAGGGTCTCGTGCGGTCCCGCGAGGATGACGGTGTGCTCCCCCACCCAGGCCCCGCCGCGCAGGGAATGCATGCCGATCTCCCCCTTCGCGCGCGGCCCGACCGGCCCGTCGCGCCCCGCCCGCAACAGCGCGGCGGCTCCCAGCGCATCCTGCACGACGCGCGCGAGCGCGAGCGCAGTGCCGCTCGGGCTGTCGACCTTCGCGGCGTGGTGGCGCTCGACGATCTCGATATCGTAGCCCGGCAGCGCGGGCACCGCGGCGCGCAGCGCGCGCACGAGCGCGGCGACGCCGAGGCTGAGATTGGGCGCGACCATCACCGGCACGACCAATGCCGCGCGGCCGAGCGCCGCGTGCGCCTCCGCGCCCAGGCCGGTTGTGCCGACGAGCAGGCCGACGCCCCGCGCCGCGGCCAGCCCGGCGAGCTCGAGGGTTCCCGCCGGTGAGGTGAAGTCGGCGATCGCGCGCGCGCCGTGCCAGTCGTCGGCGAGCGTGCCCTTGTCGAGCCGCGCCACCATCGCGTACTCGGGCGCCGCCTCGAGTTCGCGGGCGACCAGCGAGCCCATGCGCCCCGTGGCCCCGGCCACCGCCA
>JBDTYW010000137.1:0-6117 GCA_040005445.1 Candidatus Eiseniibacteriota bacterium | reverse complement strand
CACTTCGAGGCGCAGGGCGCGCAGGACGGCGCGTGCTGGGCGAGCGGCGCGCTCAACAGCGTCGCCGCGTCGCTCATGAAGATCGCGAACGACATCCGCCTGCTCAATTCGGGGCCGCGCTGCGGGCTCGCCGAGGTTTCGCTCCCGGCGACGCAACCGGGTAGCTCGATCATGCCCGGGAAGGTCAACCCGGTGATCTGCGAGTCCGTGATGCAGGTCGGCGCGCACGTCATGGGCCTGCACGTGGCGGTGACGGTGGGGGCGCAGTGGGGGCAGCTCGAGCTCAACACCATGTTGCCGATGATGGCGACGAACCTGCTCGAGAGCGCACGCCTTTTGGCGAACGTGAGCCGCCTGTTCGCCGACCGCGCGATCGCCGGCATGGTCGCGAACGCAGGGGCCTGTGAGTCCTACGTGGAAATCAGCCCGTCGATGGCGACCGCGCTCAATCCGTTGATCGGCTACGACAAGGCCGCCGAGATCGCGAAGCGATCGTACAAGGAGCGCCGCCCCGTGCGCGAGCTGGCGGCCGAGATGACCGATCTCACGCCCGGGCAGATCGCCGAGGCGCTCGACCCGCGGCGCCAGACCGAGCCCGGTTTGACCGGCGATTCCAGCGGCGGCTGAGCCTCTGGCCGCCGTCCGGCGGCCCATGGTACCCTTGATGCGATCGTCGAACCATTGAGATCCGACCTCCGGCATCTCGCGCTTGAGTCCATTTGCGGAGTTCCCATGCCCCTGTGCCCGATGCCGCGCGCGCTTGCGCGCCGATCCATCGCCGCCGCCCTTGCGGCCCTCCTCGCCCTGGCCGGGACGGTCTCGCCCGCGGGCGCCGTGCGGATCATGAATCACAATCCCCTGAACTGGAGCGGCACGAGCGGCGTCGCGCGCGTGCCCTACATGCTTTCGATCCTCCGCAACGTGCAGCCCGACATCGTCGTGTTGCAGGAGATGCAGGACCAGGCCGGGGTGAATCTCTACCGCGACTCGGTCCTCAATTTCCTCGAGCCCGGCCAGTGGGTGGCGGGCCCGTTCATTGAGGGACCGGACACGGACAGCGCGCTGTTGTACAAGCCGTCGAAGTGGACGTTCCTCGACGTGGTCGTGGTCCCCACTTCGCTGCGCAACGTCTACCGTTATCACATGCGCCTGGCGGGCTACACGTCGGCCGAGGCCGAGGCCTACTTCTACGTGTTCCACCTCAAGGCGAGCACCGGCTTCGAGGCCCAGCGCGCGTACGAGATGCGCCTGATCCGGCTCGACGCCGACGCGCTTCCCGTCGGGTCGCACGTCATGTTCTGCGGCGACTACAACGTGTACACGGGGACCGAACCCGCCTTCGTCAAGGCGCTCCAGGACACGGCGAGCAACGTCGGTCGCATGAAGGACCCGATCAACAAGGTCGGCTCCTGGCACAACAGCGTCGCGCTCGCGATTACGCATACGCAGTCGCCGCGCCGGCTCCAGTTCGGCGGGGGCGCGACCGGCGGCATGGACGATCGCTTCGATTTCATCCTCGAGTCCTACAACCTGGACGACGGCGTGGGCATGGATCTCGACAAGTCCACGTACCATTCCTACGGCAACGACGGTTTGCACTGCTGCGATGCCGCGATCAACGACCCGCCCACGAACGCGGCAATCGGCCAGCTCAACGCCGATTCGCTGATGAACGCGAGCGACCACATCCCGGTCGTCGTCGACGTCATCGTGCCGGCGAAGCTCGGCCTGAGCGCGCCGGCGCTCGCGTTCGGCACCGTGATCATCGGCGCGCCCGCCTCCTTGCCGATCTCGCTCTCGAACCCGGCCGAGACGCCGGGGGACGGGCTCGACTACTCGATGGCGGTGCCGGCCGGTTTCTCCGGGCCGAGCGGTCCGTTCGCGATCCCGGCGGGCGGAACGGGATCCGCGCACGGAATCTCGATGGACACGGCGACGCCGGGAGTGCGCTCCGGACAGCTCGCGATCTCGAGCGACGCGCCGGATACGCCATTGGTGAACGTCCCGCTCTCGGGCACGGTGGTCGCGCACGCCCAGGCCTCGCTCGACAGCATGGAGGTGGCCGTGCTCGACACGCTCGACTTCGGCACGCAGCAGGCGGGCGGGTTCAACGACCTGCCGGCGCTGGTGTGGAACCGCGGATATGGCGCGCTCCAGGCCATGCTGCGGGTCAACACCGCGGCCGTGACCGGGGACGCGGCTGCGCGCTTCGCTCTGGTCGAGCCGTTCTCGCCCGTCCTGCTCGGCGCCGAGGCGGGGAGCTTCGACGTGCACTTCGACGACACCGGCCTCGACGCCGACTCGACGTTCCAGGTGACGCTGACGTTCACCACCGCAGACGACCCGGGGCTGCCCGGTGCGACCGCGCAGGCGAACCTGAGCTACCTCCTGCTGGCGCACGTCACGGCGAACACCGTCGGCGTCGAGCCCGCGGGCCCGCCGACCGCGACCGTGCTCTACGCGCCGACGCCGAACCCGGTGCGCGCCGGCCGGCTGTCGCTGCGCTTCGACCTCGCGCAGCCGGGCCGCGCCACGATCGCGCTGTTCGACGTGCGCGGCCGCTTCGTCGCCCTGCTCGCCGACGGCGAGCGCCCGGCCGGCCGCCACAGCGTGACCTGGAACGGGCTCGACGCGGGCCACCGCGCGGTAACGAACGGCGTCTACTTCGCACGCCTGGTCACGCAGCACGGAGCGCAGACGAAGCGCTTCCTGATGCTGCAGTAATCCGAACCGGCGCCGGGCTACGCCTTCGGGCGTGCCCGGTGCCAGCTCGTGCGGCGCTGGTACTCCATCCCGATCCGCAGCAGCAGGGCCTCGTCGAACGCCGGCGCGACGAGCTGAAACCCGACCGGCATGCCCGCCTTGCCGGGCCCCATCGGCAGCGCCGCCATCGGCACGCCGCACAGGTTGCCCATCCCGCCGACCGGGTCCGCGCCCAGGAAGTACTTGTCCATGTCCTCGGTCACGCCCGGAGCGATCTTCAGGAAGCCCGGCGCCACGATCAGGTCGTAGTCCTCGAAGAACCGGTTCATCGCCCTTTGCATCTCGAGCCTCAGGCGGAGCGCCCGCAGGTAGTCCGTGCCCGCCACCGCGCGCGCGACCTCGGCCTGGATCGGCGCGCGCTCGTCGACCAGGGTCCGCACGCCGCCGCCGGTGAACAACTCCTCGAACGCCTGGACCGCCTCGACCTGGAGGGTGACCACGGCCGTAGCCTCGAACGGCAGGTCCGGCAGCTTCGCCTCCTCGATCGTGAGCCCCGACTCGCGCAGTGCGGACAGGGCGGCCTCGAACGCGAGCGCGGTCTCGGCGTCGCCGTTCTTCCCGAAGTCGGAGGGGATGAGAGCCGCGCGCAGCCCGCGCAGGTTGCCCCGCTCGCTGCCTCGCCAGGACAGCTTCGCGTCGGCCGAATCGGCGTCGAGCGGGTCGCGGCCCGCGATCGCATCGAGCACGAGACGGCAATCGTCGAGCGAACGCGCGATCGGGCCGAGCTTGTCGAGCGTCCACGAGAGCGCCATCGCGCCGTGCCGACTGACCCGGCCGAAGGTCGGGCGGAGCCCACTGACCCCGCAGAAGTTCGAAGGGCAGAGGATCGAGCCCCAGGTCTCGGTGCCGATGGCGAACGGGACGAGGCCCGCGGCGACGGCTGCGGCCGACCCCGAGGACGATCCGCCCGCCCAGCGCTCGCGGTCCCACGGGTTGCGCATCGGGCCCTGGAGCGAGGCGTTGCCCACGTGATAGCCGAGGCCGCCCGCGAGCTCCGCCATCGAAAGCTTCGCGCACAGCACGGCGCCCGCGGCTTCGAGCCGGGAGACGACGGTCGCGTCGGAATCGGGGACGCGGTTCTCATAGGGCTTCGCGCCCCACGTCGTGCGGATGCCGGCGGTGTCAAGCAGGTCCTTTGCCCCGTAGGGGACGCCGTGGAGCGGCCCGCGATCGGTGCCCTGCCGTAGTTCGCGATCGGCCCGGCGTGCCTGCTCGCGGGCGCGCTCGGGCGTGAGCGTGGCGACCGCATTGAGGTCCTTGCCGAGCGAGTCGAGGCGCGCCAGCGCGAGCTCGGTCAGCTCGACCGACGTAAACTCGCGGCGGCGGAGCCGCACGCCGAGATCGCGCACGGACAAAAACAAGGTGTCCTGCGGGAGCGCCATCTCAGGCCTCCCCGCGGCGCAGCCGGCGTGGCGCGAGCGCGCCGGTGGCGAATGCGGCGCCCACGGGCAACGGTGTCTTGCGTAGCGTCTCGACGGTCTCGATCATCTGCTTCCACTGGCGCTCGAGCGCCGCGCGCTCGGCCGGGGTCCTGCACACCGAGAAGTCGGGCGCGGCCTGCGTCGCCGGCTTCGCGGCGGCCTCGGACCTCGGGGCCGCGGGCTTGCGGGACTTGGCGGCGGCGGCGGCGAGCGCGCTGAGCGTCGGGGCAGCCACGACGGCGGCCGCAGCGGGGGCGACGACGCGGGAGAGGAAGCCGCGGCGCGAAACGGCCCGGGGCGCGACTTCGGGAACGCGTTCGGAATCATCGGACATCGGGACACTCCTTGGGCTGGCGGCGTGGAGGGACAACCGGAACGGCACCGCGGCGAAGTATCCTACGCTGGCCGGGAGCGAGTCATTCGGATATTCTCGCCGCGCCAACCCCGGCTTCGTCCCCGCCCCCGGCCCGCTGCCTGAGGAGTCATCGTGAAGGAATCCGCCGACACCCCGGTCGACGCCGCGCCCGCGACCGCCCCGACCCGGCGCCCCACCGTCCCCGCGCTCGAGGAGATGATCGGCGTGACGCTGCCGGTGCTCGATCACGGATTCGTGCGCCTCGTCGACTACATGGGCGACGACCAGGCGATCGTGCAGGCGGCGCGCGTGTCGTATGGGCGGGGGACTCGGCGCGTGCGCGAGGATCGTGGCCTGATTCGCTACCTGTTGAGGCACCAGCACACGACGCCGTTCGAGATGTGCGAGATCAAGGTCCACATGAAGCTGCCGATCTTCGTGGCGCGCCAGGTAATTCGCACGCGCCTGGCAAGCGTAAATGAGTATTCAGGTCGGTATTCGGTCCTCGACCGCGAGTTCTACTTGCCGGATCCCGCGGTGCTTGGGGCCCAATCCGCCGCGAATCGCCAGGGCCGCGGCGACGTCGTGTCCCCGAAGCGTGCTGCGCACGTGCTCGACCTGCTCAAGGGCGACGCCGAGCGCGCGTACGCGCACTACGAGGACATGCTCGGCGGATCGGCCGAGGCGCTCCAGACCGGCGAGGAGCGCGGCGAGGAGCACGAGGGCATCGCGCGCGAACTGGCCCGCATCAACCTGCCCGTGAGCTTCTACACCCAGTGGTACTGGAAGATCGACCTGCACAACCTTCTGCGCTTCATCGCGCTGCGCGCCGACCCGCACGCGCAATACGAGATCCGCGTCTACGCCGAAGCGCTCGCGACACTCACCCGGCTCTGGGTGCCCGACGTGTATGAGGCCTTCGTCGACTACCGTCTCGAGGCCGCGGGGCTCTCGCGCATGGAACTCGAGGCGCTGCGGAGCCTGCTCCGCGGCGAGCAGCCGGACCTCGCCGCGCTCGGGCTCTCCGCGCGCGAGCAGGCCGAATTCAAGCAGCGCTTCGGCCTGATCTGACCATGCGCGCGCCGCCGGCTCCCGCCGCGCCCACGCGCCGGGCCATGCTGGCGGCCGTCGTCGTGGTCACGCTCGCGTGGAGCGCACTCTGGGGGCCGGTGCTGTTCACCGGGCGCGTGTTCGTCCAGGGCGACGCGCCCACGTTCCGGGCGTTCGCCGAGACCTCGCGCGCGCGCTGGTTCGAGCACCGCGAGCGCACGTTCTTCTCGCCCTACGTCTTCGCCGGGCTCCCCACCACCGCCAGTCTTGCCGACCCACGCCCCCAGTGGTTGCCCGACGCCCTGCTCGACCTGTGGGAGGCTCCGGGCCGCCACCCGGCGTGGCCGGCGCTCCTGCCCGCGCTGTTGCTGCAATGGGCCTCGATGATCGCGCTGGGGGCGCTCGCCTGCGCCCTGTGGCGCGGCGGGGCGGCCACGTTTGTGGCCGCAGCGCTGGCGTGGGGCCTCGCGAGTTTCGCATGCCTGCCCCTTGCCTACGGCCATGACGCCCAGTTCGTCTCGCTGGCGT
>JBDTYW010000136.1:0-6163 GCA_040005445.1 Candidatus Eiseniibacteriota bacterium | reverse complement strand
AGCCCGGGCTCGCCTCCGACGCCGCGGCGCGGGCGCTCTCGCCCGCCGCGAAGTGGGGCAACCTCGACCGCTGGCCGGCCGCGCTCAGGCGCCCGCTCGAGGATTTCCTGTTCTCCCGACCGCCGCTCGAGGCGCTCGGCCGCATGTGCCTGCTGCTGCTCCTGGCATTCCTCGTGAAGAACGTCTTCGACTACCTGCAGACCATCCTCATGCTGTCGATCGAGCAGGGAGTGGTGCGCGACCTGCGCAACCAGCTCGTGCGCCACCTGCATTCGCTGTCGCTGTCGTTCTTCCACGGCGAGCGCGTCGGCATGCTGTCCTCACGCATCGTCAACGACGTGCAGCAGGTGCGCAGCGCGCTCGCCGCGGGTGTGTCGAACCTGTTCAAGGAATCGCTCGTGCTGGTGGCCGGGCTGTTCTGGGTGTTCTGGGCGTCGTGGAAGCTCGCGCTCGTCAGCCTCCTGATCCTTCCGCCCGTGGTCTTCATGGTGGTGTGGATCGGGCGCCGCATGCGGCGCCGCTCCGAGGCGACCCAGGAGCGCATGGCCGACGTGCAGGCCGTGCTCCACGAGACGCTGGCGAACGTGCGCGTCGTCAAGTCGTTCCACGCTGAGGAGTGGGAGGCCGGGCGCTTCGCGCGCGAGAACGATCGCTACTACCGCGCTTTCCTGAGGCTGAAGCGCATGGGCGAGGCGTCGTCGCCGATCACCGAGTACGCGATGATCGTCGTCGCGAGCGGCGTGCTGTGGTACGGCGGCCAGCTGATCTTCAGAGACCACACGCTCGAGCCCCAGAACTTCATCCTGTTCGTGGTCGCGCTCCTGACCATGATGTCGCCGCTCAAGAAGCTCTCGAACATCAACTCCACGATGCAGGAAGGCCTGGCGGCGGGGGACCGCATCTTCCGCCTGCTCGACACCAAAGCGACGATCGCAGACCGGCCGGGCGCGCGGGCGGTCGACGGGTTCCACGACGCCATCCGGTTCGAGGACGTGGAGTTCTCGTATGCGGAGGGCGGGACCGTGCTCGAGCGCCTCTCGCTCACCCTTCGCCGCGGGGAGACTGTCGCATTGGTCGGGCCGAGCGGCGCGGGCAAGTCCACGATCGCCGACCTCCTGCCGCGCTTCTACGACCCGACGGGGGGGCGGATCACGCTCGACGGCCACGACATGAGGGACCTGCGCCTCGCCGACCTGAGGCCGCTGTTCGGGATCGTGCCCCAGGAGACGATCCTGTTCCACGACACGGTCGCGCGCAACATCGCCTACGGCCGCGACGACCTGCCGCGCGAGCGCATCGAGGCGGCGGCGCGTGCCGCGAACGCGCACGAGTTCATCTCCCGCTTGCCCGAGGGCTACGACACGCCGATCGGCGAGCGCGGCGTCAAGCTCTCAGGGGGCGAGCGCCAGCGCGTGGCGATGGCCCGCGCCGTGCTCAAGGACCCCGCGATCCTGATCCTCGACGAGGCGACCTCGGCGCTCGACAGCGCGAACGAGGCGCAGGTACAAGATGCAATCGAGCACCTCCGCCACGGCCGCACCGCGCTGATCATCGCGCACCGGCTGTCGACCGTGCAGCGCGCGGACCGCATCCTCGTGCTCGAGCACGGCAAGATCGTCGAGGAGGGGCGTCACGCCGAGTTGCTCGCGCGTGGCGGCCTCTACGCGCACCTCCACGGACTCCAGTTCCGGGCGACGGACTGACCCTGGACACGCGCGGCGTCCTCCTGCTCCGCCTGGGTTCGCTCGGCGACGTCGTGCTCGCCGGGGCGGCCGGCCAGGCGCTGGCCGAGGCGCGCCCCGACGTGCGGATCACGTTTCTCGTGAAGAGCGAGTACGCCGACCTGGTGCGCGGCCAGCCCTGGGTGAGCGATGTCTGGGCGCTCGCGCCGGGCGAGGAGCGCAGCCCCGCAGGCGCCGCGCGCTGGCGCCGCCGCATCGCCGCGGCTGGATTCGAGGCCGTGGTCGACCTGCAGACCAGCCCGCGCTCACGCGCGTTGCTCGCCGGGCACCCGCGCGTCCTCGCCTGGCGGGCGGAGCGCTGGGAGCGCCGTCGCTGGGTCTGGTTGCGCTTCACCCGCCCCACAGCCGTGCGCCCGGAGTGGCTGCGCTTCTTCGACGCGGTGACGCCGCTGGGGGTGGACCCTGCCGCGGCCCGGCCGCCGCACCTGGCGCTCCCGGAAGCGGCGGTCGAGCGCGCCCGGGACTGGGCCGCCGCGTGGGAGGAGGGACCGATCGTCTTCCTCGCCCCGGGGGCGCGATGGGCGACCAAGCGCTGGCCCGAGGAATCGTTTCTCGTCCTCAGCCGGACCCTGACGGCCGCGGGGGCGAGGGTGCTGGTCGGCGGGGATGCGTCCGACCGCGTCGCCCTCCCGGCCCTGGCGGCGTGGGCCTCGCGCGAGCCGCGGGCGCACTGGTTCGAGGGTTCGCTGATCGACCTGGCGGCGGCCGTGGCGCTCGCAAAGGGAGCGGTGACGAATGACACCGGGCTCATGCATCTCGCGGCCGCAGTAGGAGTTCCGGTGGTCGCCCTGTTCGGTTCGACGCACCCGGTGCTGGGCTTTGCCCCGGCCGGGGCGAGGAACCGCGTGCTTGCGGCGGGCCTGAGCTGCCAGCCCTGCACGCTCCACGGCCGCGCCCGCTGCCCGCTCGGTCACCACCGCTGCATGCGCGACTTCAGCCCGGAGACCGTCCTTTCGACCCTGCGCGACCTCGTCCCCGAGGTGCCCGGAGACCGCCTGAGCCGACTGGACCATTGACCCGGGGGAAGCGCTTGGAGCATTCTTCTCGCGCTTGCGTCCCCGGGTGGGGCCGCGCCGGACTCCGGCGCCTCATTGGGAACATCGTGCCGAATCCTGCTTTCCCCCCGACCGCTCCGCACCCCGGAGGTGATCCATGTTTGCGTCCCCCAGGATTTCGTTCCTTGCCCTGGCGGCGGGAGTGGTCCTCCTTCTGCCCGCTCAGGCAGGGGCCGTCCGGCTTTCGGAAATGGGCCCTTATCTCGTGCCGTTCACCGGCGCCGACGCCACGCTTCAGCGCTCGCGCAAGGCCGCGCTCGCACCCGACGATCCGGCGATCAAGATCGAGTCGGGGGTCGCGGATCGCGCGTCGATCCTCGCCCAGGCGCTTTCGAACAAGCAGCGCCGGGTAACCATCGACACGCGCGCGGCGTTCTCCTCGCCGGGCCTGCCGGTCGATGACCTGGGGCGGCTCTACCTGCGCATCGCAGGCGCCGGCGCCGCCTCGCGTGTCGGGGAACTCGAGGGCCTCGGCGTCGAGGCCGCGGCCGTGGCGGCGGATTTCGACGTGCTCGAGGCCTGGGTGCCGTTCAACCGCGTGGCCGACGTGGCCGCGCTCCCGTGGGTGCGGCTCGTGGGCCTGCCGGGCGTCGCGGTCCCCGAGGTGGGCGCGCAGGTCACGCAGGGCGACGCCATTCACCGCGCGGCGCTCGCGCGCTCGACGTTCGGGATCGACGGCACCGGGAGCACCGTCGGCGTGATCTCCGACGGCGTGCTCAACAGCCCGCTGGCGCAAGCCTCGGGAGACCTCCCGGTGTCGATCAATATCAACCTCATGGGCAGCGGGGACGAGGGCACCGCGATGCTCGAGATCGTGCACGATCTCGCGCCGGGTGCGGCGCTCGCGTTCACCTCGGGCAACGGCGGGGCCGCCGCAATGGTGGCCGCGCAGAACTGGCTGGTCAACATCGCCGGTTGCACCATCGTGTCCGACGACCTGTGGTTCCCGCGCGAGCCCTACTTCGAGGACGGCATGGTCGCCAGCAATGCCGCGAACCTGGTCACGCTCAAGGACGTGGTCTACTTCACGTCGGCGGGCAATCGTGCCCAGCGCCACGTCCAACAGAACTTCGTCGACGGCGGCTCGCGGGCGATCGGCACTGCCGGCACGTTTCGCCCGCATGCGTTCGCCCCGGGCGACTACACGCTCGACATCCGGCTGCGCAACCCGAGCGGAACGGGCGTGCGTCACACCATCGTCCTGCAGTGGGGCGAGAAGTTCGGCAGCGCGGCGCAGAACTTCGACCTCTACCTGCTCGACGGTTCGCTGTCGAGCGTGCTGCAATCCAGCACGACCGTGCAGAACGGAGCCGGGGACGCGGTCGAACTGATCGACTTCACGTACAACGGGCCCGACAACGCGGCCGCGGCGCTGCTGGTCGATTTCAACAGCGCAGGCGCGGCGCCGGCGAACCTGCCGCTGAAGATCGCGGCCAACGGCCCGACATTCCTCCAGTACGTCAACCCGGCCGGGAGCATCAACCCGCACGCCGGCCACCCGCTCGTGCTCGCGCTGGGCGCCATTGACCAGGCCGATCCCGGCAACGACACGCCCGAGGCGTTCTCCTCGCGCGGCCCGAGCACGATCCTGTTCCCGGCGCCGGCGACGCGTTCCAAGCCCGATGCGATGGCGATCGACGGCGTGGCGATCACCGGTGTCGGCGGGTTCCCCACGCCGTTCTTCGGGACGTCGGCGGCATCGCCGCACGGCGCGGGGATCGCCGCCCTGTTGCGCGGCGCGGTCCCGGCGTTGACCGCGGCCCAGGTGCGCACGGACCTGCTCACGCACGCCGTCGACGTCGGCCTGCCCGGCTTCGATTCGGCCACCGGCTTCGGCCGGCTCGATGCCTACAACGCGGTCTCCCCGTTCTTCAACCAGCCGCCGACCGCGATCGCGGGCAACGACACCACGGTGGAGTGCACGGGCGCCACAGGCGCATCGGTGCGGCTCGACGGCTCGCTCAGCACGGACCCGGAGAATGATCCGCTGACCTACACCTGGACGAGCGTCTCCGGAATCGTGTTCGACGATCCGCACGCCGTCCGGCCGACCGGATCGTTCCCCCTGGGCACGACCACGGTCCAGCTCGAAGTGTCCGACGGCGCGCTCAGCTCATTCGACGAGGTCAAGGTCACGGTCGCGGACACGACGCCCCCGGTGGTCACGGTGACGCTCGAGCCCGCAGTGCTATGGCCGCCGAACCACAGGCTGGCCCCGATCACCGCCACGGTGACCGCGGTCGACGGCTGTGACTCCGCGCCGGTCGTGCGCCTCAAATCGATCACCAGCAACGAGCCGGACAATGGCCTCGGGGATGGCGACGCGCCGAACGATATCCAGGGTGCGGCGTTCGGGACCGACGACCGCGCTTTCCTGCTGCGCTCCGAGCGCCAGGGAGGCGGCAGCGGTCGGGTCTACACCGTGTGCTACGAGGCGCAGGACGCCTCGGGCAACGTCGGCTCCGCCTGCGCCGCCGTGACCGTGACCCACGACCAGCTCGCGCACGCCTCGTTCGCGCCACTGAACGAGGCGGAGAACGCCTGGGACTCGGGAGGCTGGCTCGACCTGGTCGCCGACGCCGGGTTGTCGACGGAGCAGATCGCGGCCGCGTCGCCGGAACTGGGGAGCGAGGCGTTCGCGCGCGCGAAGCTGGCGGGGGAGAGCCTCAGCGGCGTCCCCGCCTCCGGCGATCCCGACAGCGGCGTCAGCCCGGCCGCACCCGGCGTGCGCTGGTTCCTGTCAGCGGATCGCCTGCACGAGTTGCTCTCCGGGTCGGGCGACAACTTGCTCTCGTTGCGCCTCGAGGTGGGCGACGTCGGCTACCTCGCGCAGGTCGCCGTGCCCGGCGTTCCCGCCGCGGCCCTGGCGCCGGGGAACGACGCGAGCCGGGTCGGCACGGATGCCGCCTCCGCGCGGGCCCCCGGCTCGCCGGACGCGGCGGGCGCGGCGCTGCGCCTGGCCGAGCGCCTCGCGCTCGTCGGCGGCGTCGTGCGCGGCGATCGCGCGGGCGTGACGTTCGGGTTGCCGGTTGCGGGGCGCGCGACGATCCGCCTGGTGTCGCCCAGTGGCCGCGTGGTCGCGCGCATCGCGGACGGCACCTACGGCGCCGGATGGCACACGGTGAACCTGCCGGGCGCCCTGGCGCCGGGACTCTACCTCGCGACCATCGACGCGCTCGGGACCCGTGCCCACGCGAAGCTGCTGATGCTGCGCTGAGCGGACCCACTCGCACGCGAAACTCGCCCCCGGATCGCCCGCTCCGGGGGCGATTTCGTTCCCTGCGCGACGTCTGCTACCATGCCGCGGCACGCGTCGAGTCGAACTCCACCCGGTGCGTGTACGCGTCGTAGGGAAAGGGATCGCTC
>JBDTYW010000135.1:0-6176 GCA_040005445.1 Candidatus Eiseniibacteriota bacterium | reverse complement strand
CCGTGATCACGCCGTTGAGCTCGGGCACGCCGATCGCGCAGTGCGGCTCGATCGGGACGTGCGTCGAGCCGGCGTACTCGAACGTTTCTTCGATCGTCACGTCCGAGGCAAGGAGAGCGCCCTCGACGTCGCCGAACGTGAGCGCGACGTGCTTCGACAGGTTGCCCCGCTTCGCGAACGCGTTCACCTGGTGCGGTTCATCGTCGTGCGCGAGCGCGTCCTCGATCGTCAGCACGTTGGGCAGCACCTCGTAGTCGACGTCGATCAGGGCGAGCGCCTCGGCGGCCGTGCGCTCGTCGAGCGCGGCCACGCACGCGACGCCGTCGCCCACGTACGCCACCTTGTCGAGGCCGAGCGCGTATTCGTCGCGCGTCCAGGGGATGATGCCGTAGGGAATCGGCATGTCCTGGCCCGTGCACGCGGCGACGACGCCGGGGTGGGCGAGCGCATGCGTGAGGTCGATCGAGCGGATCCGCGCGTGCGCGTGCGGCGAGCGCAGGATCTTCGCGAACAGCATGCGCGGGAACGAGAGGTCGTCGGCGTACACGGCCGAGCCCGTGACCTTCCGCCGGCCCTCGACCTTGCGGTTGCGCTTGCCGATGACCGAGAAGCCGGTCTCAGTGCGGGGAGGCGCCTTGGTCGCGGGCCCGCTCATCGCGCCTCCCCACCGGCCTTTGCGCGCTCCTCGCGCAGCCGCTCCCCGGCCTTCAAGCAAGCCTCGAAGATCTTCGTGTAACCGGTGCAGCGACAAAGGTTGCCCGAAAGCGCGAGCTTGATGTCGTCGAGCGTAGCGGAGGGGTTCTGCTCGAGGCAGGCATAGGCGGAGACGAGGATCCCGGGGGTGCAGAAGCCGCACTGGGCCGCCCCGTAGAGGTCGAAGCAGTCCTGCACCGGGTGCAGCTCCGGGCCGCGCGCAAGGCCCTCGACCGTGGTCACCCGCCGGCCTTCGGCCGAGAGCGCGAGCGTGATGCACGCCAGCGTCGGCTCCCCGTCGAGGAGCACGGTGCACGCGCCGCAATCACCCTTGTCACAGCCCTGCTTCGAGCCCGTGAGGCCGAGCTCGTAGCGCAGCGCCTCGAGGAGGGTGGTCTGGGGCGCGACCGCGCACGAGGCGGGCTCGCCGTTGACTTCGAGTTGCAGGATCTGGTCCATGAGCTCTCCGGGGCCGCGCCAGGCGTGGGCAACCGGCCCGCAGACAATCTAAACCGTTGGGGCAGGGCGATCAAGCCGGGTAAGGTGACGCGAAATGGCTCCCTCCCTCTCCCCCATGCTCCTGCAGGGCGCCGGCCTGCTCGCGCTCGGGCTGGCGCTCGGCAGCTTCGGCACGCTGATCGGCGCGGGCGGCGGCTTCCTGCTTGCGCCGATCCTCGTCCTGCTCGACCCACACGCCGATCCCGCGCTCCTGACCGCGACCTCCCTGGCGGTGGTCTGCCTGAACGCCTCCTCTGGCTCGCTGGCTTACAGACGCATGGGCAGGATCGACGTGCGCTCGGCGATCGTGTTCGCGCTCGCCTCGGTCCCGGGTGCGGCGCTCGGCGTGTGGGCGGTCCACCGGCTCGACCGCGGGACCTACGAGACGCTGCTCGGCGTCAGCCTGCTCGCGATAGCCGCGTTCCTCCTGTGGCGCCGCGTGCGCCCCCCCCACGAACCGCTGCACGCCTGGGGCCGCCCGACGACGCGGCGCGTGGTGATCGAGCGCGATGGCACGCGCCACGAGTTCGCCTACGACCTGCGCATCGCGCTCGCGATCAGCGCGGGCGTCGGCTTCCTCTCGAGCCTGCTCGGGATCGGGGGCGGAATCCTGCACGTGCCGGCGATGGCCAACCTGCTGGGCTTCCCCGTGCACATCGCGACCGCCACCTCGCACGCGGTGCTCGCGGCGATGACCCTGGTCGCGGTCGTGCTCCACGCGTTCGACGGCTCGCTAGCGCCGGCGCTGCCGCGGATCCTGCCGATCGGGCTCGGGGCGGTGATTGGCGCCCAGCTCGGGGCGCGGGCGTCGGGGCGCATGAGCGGCCCGGCGATCATGACCAGCCTCGCCCTGGCGCTCGCACTCGTGGGGCTGCGCATCCTGATGTGGCGGTGAATCCGGGCGCGGTCGCCGCGTGAGGCTTTCGGACACAGCCTAGAGGTCGTGCGGCATCCGGTTCATCGGAGACTGGAAGTAGTAGTTCCACGGGTAGTGCAGAAAGTTCGAGACGTTGCCCGTATACACGCAGGCGAAGTCCTTGAGCTGGTCGCTGAAGCGGCTCGCCTCGCTGCCCTCACGGAAGATCGATCCCCACGACGGGTTGTACTCGGCGTCGACCCGCCGGTGGAGCGAGCGGATGCGCCCCGACAGCGACGCCGCGCGATGGTCGAGGTCCGAGATGCCCTGCGCCAGTTCCTCGAGCTTGCGCAGCCGCGCCGAGCGCCGGCGGTCACCGCGCGTGCGCCGGCCGCCGGGGCCCGAGCCCGAGCCCTCGATCAGGGCCTTCAGGCGAGCCGGCAATTCCGCCTCGGAGTTCCCGGCCTGCGGGCTGTGCGCCGCCCCCTGCGCCAGCGGGTCGTAGATCCCGAGCAGGTGCACCGCGAAGCCGTTCTCGCCCTCCTCCCCCGCCAGCCCCGCGGCGAGCTTGCGCCACTCGCGGCCGAGCGCGGCCTTGTCGACCTCGAGCTGGTCGTGCTCATGGGCGAGGCGCTCGAGCGCCGTGTACTGCCGCGCCAGGCCCTGCGTCACCTCGACTTCGCGCATGACCTCGGGGACGATCATCGCGGTGCGCCAGCCCAGAGACTTCTTGCTGCGCAGGATGTCGCCGTACGTGTGGTCGCCGAAGTACAGGATCCCGTCGCCCGAAACGCCGAGTCTGCTCTCGAGGTGGAGCGCGCCGCCCCCGGTGTACGAGGGAACCCCGGTGGCGCTCGGCGCCTCCTGCGGCGGTGCGACGGTCGCGCCACCCACGAAGAACGCCGGCTTGCGCGCGTCGTACACCAGCAGGTCGAAGAAACGCTCCCACGAGCGCCCGCCCTTGCGGTCCTCGAGCAGGTGCGTGAGCAGCGCATTGCTGTACGCATGATCGGAGTTGGTGAGCAGGAACAGCTTCTTGCCGGCGCGCCGGAACTCGTCCAGCAGCACGGGCAACTCCGCGTCGCGCCGCACGAAATTGCCGACGTTGCGGGTGATGATTGACTTGAGGGTGCCGTCCCGGTGCGCCTCGTCGATCATCTCGCGCACGTCGTTGTAGAGCGCGAGGAAGTCCGGGGTCTGGCCGGTGGCCTCGAACCAGTCGATCAGGAGCAGGTAGAGGTGGACCTCCGGCAGGTGGAACAGCGTGTCCACGGAGACGAACTGTTCCCCGGAGAAACGCCCCGGGCGCTCGTTGTACGTGCGCGCGCGCTCCTCGGAGTCCATCCGCCGCGTGCCGTGCGTCGCCCGGCCGACGTAGCGGAAGTAATCCATCTTGATCAGGTTGCCGCGCGCCTTGTCGACGACCAGCCCGCGCACGACGAACTCGGGGTCGTAGCGGAAGCGCAGGACCTCGCGCGGATAGCCCTTCTTCTCGACCAGCTTGCGCTTGGTCTGGTCGAACGCGAGCTTCTCGATCGGCAGCGCGTCGTAGTGCGCGAGGGTGTGATCGAGATCGAACCCGATCGCGCCGATCTGCGAGAAGCGCAGGTTGCGATTGACGAACACGCGCTCGGGCTTGGCCACGAAGCGATCCGAGGTCGGGAACATGCGCCGTGTCGGGCTTGGGGTCCCTGAGGGGCCCGGCGCGGGTCGGGGGGTAACTTCGCTCAAGGGACCTCCGAAGTGGACCGCGGTTGGACGATCGCCCCGCACGTCACGCTAGGCGCGCCGGACTGCCGGGCGACCAGGTGGGTCCCGGACTCCCAGGCGTCGCGCGCGACGAATGCAAACGCCCGGTCTCCCGCGGCGCGCACGATCTCCCCGACGGGTTCGCCGTTCCCGGTTTCGAGGACGGCCCCGGTCCACGCGCCGCGCGGCCAGGCGCCGGCCTCGAGGAGAAGTGCGACGAGGCGCCTCTGCAATTGCCCCCGGGTCTGCACACGGTTGAGGATTTCCTGGCCGGTGAAGCAGCCCTTCGTGAAGCTCACGGTCTCCATGAGGTCGAGCTCGTTCCACACGCGCGCGGCGGTGAACTCCGCCGGGCCGGGGCGAAACGCCGCGATCTCGAGCGCGTCGAGGTCCTCCTCGGGGAGGCCGCCCGCGCCCGCCTCGCCGCCCCACGACAGCGTGCCCGCGCCGCCGAAACGCGAAGCGTGGAGCACCGCCCGTCGCCTCGCGGGTACAAGGGCGAGCGTAAGCTCGTCCGACAGGTCTTGGTCCACGGCGGGGTCCGTGCCGGCGCCCCATTCCACGGCGAGCTTCCCCGCTCCGCCAGGGGCGAGATCCTCGCGTACGACAGCATCGCCCTGCGCCCATGCGAGCGTGACGTCATCGGCCACCACCAAGCGCTCGAGCGCCGCGCGCAGGGCATCCGCCGCCCCGGCCGGCGCCTCGAGCAGGATCGCCTCGGGGAGCACATAGAGGAGAAAGTCGCTGACCGGCCGCCCGCGGTCGTCGGTCATCGCACCGTGGACGCCGGCGCCGGGCGCGAGCTTCGCCACGTCCTGGGTCGTCACCGCGTGCAGGAAGCGCAGGCGATCCCGCCCCCCGACCACGAGGACGCGGCTGCGCGCCGCCAGGGGGCCGATCGAATCGAGGCGCGTCGTCAGGCGAGCTTCCGGATCTGGGCGAGCAGCTCGTCGTTGTCGCGCCGGTGGCCGAGTTCGGCCTCGACCCACTTCCACGCGACCTTGCCCGCCGTGTCCACCAGGAAGTAGGCGCGCTTGGAGAAATACAGGTCCTCGATCAGCACGCCGTAGCGGCGGGAGACCTCGCGCTTGAAGTCCGAGAGCAGCTCGGTCGAGAACGCGGCCTTCTGCTGGAACACCTGCTGCGACGCGGTGTGGTCGACCGAGATGCCGAACACCTTCGCCCCGGCCTCCGCGAACTGGGACTCATCCTCGCCGAAAGCGCAGAGCTCGGTCGTGCACACCGCCGTGAACGCGAGCGGGAACCACGCCAGCAACACGATCTGCCGCCCGCGGAACGCGGACAGCGTGATCTTCTCGCCGGAGGTCGAGGGCAGCGTGAAATCGGGAGCGAGTTCTCCGACGGCAGGCTCGGACGAGGCGACGGTTGCCATGATTCATGCTCCGGTTTGCGGGACGGGAGGATGTCGATCGCGGGACCGCGATCAGTGGCGGTACAAGTCCTTGAGGCGGCCCCAGGTCTGGTTGACGGTCGGGGTGCTCATGGCTTCGGCGAGCCAGATGTAATTGGCGCCGCTCGCGCGATCACTGACGAACGCGAGCCGGTCACCCTCGGGCGACCAGCAGGGCCGGGCGTCGTACGTGCCGGTCGAGGTCACCAGCCGCGCGTTCGTGCCGTTGCTCTCCATCACCCAGAGCTCGGAATTGCCGCCGCTCGAAACTTCGTATGCAATGTGCATGCCGTTCGGGGACCAGCAGGGACTGGTCTTGGACCCGCCGCCCGTGGAGAGCTGAACCGGCGCGCCCCAGCTCGAGCCACTCCAGGTCGAAACGAACAGTTGCGTCCCGCCTCCGCGGTTCGACGAGAACACGATCCGCTGTCCGTCGGGCGAGAAGCTCGGGTGCTGGTCCGAGTACCCCGGCCCCGTCACCGGCGTGAACGAGGTCGCCGGCAGGATCCCGTTCGGCACGAGCGTCCAGATCTGGTAGCCGGCCCCGCCGCGGTCCGTGGCGAACGCGACCAGCCCCGGGCTCGCGCCGGTCCAGTCCGGGTCGAGGTAGTAGTAGGGGCCGAAGGTCACCTTCGTATGCGGCGAGCCGCCGGCCGCCGGGCAGCGCCACAGGTGCCGCGAAGCCAGCGAGTCCCCCTCGACGATCATCACGTACGCCCCGTCGCCGGCGACCGCGACCTGGTACTCGTCGGTCGTGCCGCTGGTCAATCGCGTGCCGCTCGTGTTCATCGGGTCGCCGAGGTTCTTGCGGAAGATGTAGGGAAAGCCGGTCGCGCGCGAGGAGTAGAACACCGAATTGCCGTCCATCGCCCAGCACGGGGCGTCGTCCCCGCCGAGATTGACCGACGTGAACTGCGTGAACGTCACCGCGCCTGCGCTCGAGGCGATTGCCAGCAGCCCGGCCGCGAG
>JBDTYW010000134.1:0-6178 GCA_040005445.1 Candidatus Eiseniibacteriota bacterium | reverse complement strand
TGTCGCAGCTCGCGATGGATCCCGAGGTCAACGTGCCGATCTCGGGCATCGGCGGCATCGCGAGCTGGCAGGACGCGGTCGAGTTCATCGCGCTCGGCGCCAGCTCGACGCAGGTCTGCACCGCCGCTATGCACTACGGGTTCCGCATGGTCGAGGACCTGGTGGACGGGCTCACGCAGTATCTCGAGCGCCACGGCTACTCGTGCCTCAAGGACTTCCAGGGCAAGGCCGTGCCCCGCATCACGGACTGGGGCCACCTGAACCTCAACTACAAGGTTGTGGCCCGCATCAACCCCGACAAGTGCATCCAGTGCAACCTGTGCCACATCGCGTGCGAGGACGGCGCCCACCAGTGCATTCGGCCGGTGCAGCCGGACGTGCGCGCGTTCCCCGTGGTGGACGAGTCGAGCTGTGTGGGTTGCAACCTGTGCTCGCTGGTCTGCCCCGTCGATGACTGCATCACGATGACGCGCATCGACGACCCGGCGGAGAAAGCCGAGACCTGGAGCCAGCGCGTCGCGCGCACCGGATCGACGCTCGCGGCCTGGGAGGCCTCGGGCACGCACCACGCCGGAAGCACCACCGGGGAGTGAGGCGCGCGCGCGGACTCGCCGCGCCGACGCTGGCGTTCGCCCTGCTCGCGGGGGCCGCGGGCCCGTGTCCGGCCACACCTGCCCCGGCGGACTCGTCGCAGGCCGGGGTTTCGCTGCTCGGCCTCGACGACCTGGGACTCGCGCTGTTCACCGGGGTCGGCCTCGCCGTCCTCGGCCATGTCGATCGCGACCTGAGCGAGCGCTGGAGCGCGACGGCGTCGGGCGACGGCCTCGCCCGCTTCGGCGAGCGCTTCGGCAATCCGCTCTACAGCCTCCCGCTGCTCGGCGCTGCGTACGTCGCCGGACGGGTCGCCCACCGGCCGGGGCTGTCCGCGAGCGCGCTGCGCATCGGCGGCGGCATGGTGACCGCCGGCGTGCTGGCGGGCGGTGCGAAGCTCGTGGCCGGCCGCTGGCGACCGTACGAGTCCTCGTCCGATGCAGGCCGCTTTTCGCCGTTCTCCTCGCACTCCTCGTTCCCGTCCGGGCACGCCACGATCGCGTTCAGCCTCGCCGCCGGCCTCGACCGCGAGACGCGGACCGCATGGGTGCCGCTGGTCGCCTATCCGGCCGCGGCGATCACGGCATGGTCGCGCGTGCACGAGCGCAAGCACTGGCCGACCGACGTCGCGGCGGGCGCGCTGCTCGGCGTGTGGGCTTCGGGGAGGTTCGATCGAATCGTGCGGACCCGCGGGGCGAACCGGGTATCGCTCCGGGTCTCGCCGGTCGTCGATCCCGCGACCGGCTCGCTCGATCTCGGGGCCACACTCCGGTTCTGAGGTATCGGTCGGAAACGGAAAAGGGAGGTGCGGGTCCGCACCCCCCTGCCGTTCGCGGGCCTGGTGGTTTACTGCGCCGCGATCACCTTCGCCGTCTGGACCCCATCCACCGCCTTGAGCCGCGCAAAGTAAACACCGGGCCGCGCGCTGCCGCGCGACCACGTCACGGCGGTGACCCCCGCCGGCGCGTCGCCTTCCCACAGCCGGGCCACGTGCCGGCCCGCCACGTCATAGAGGTCGAGCGTGGCAGGGCCGGCCGCGGCGAGCGCGATCGTCAGGTGCACACCCGCGTCGGCCGCGCGCGTCGCGGTGAGCGAGGTCCGGGCGCCGGCCCACGTCGCCGCGGCGCCGGCGGGCGCAGCCGTATCCTCCGAGCCCTCCCCTTCCGCCACCGCCTCGCTCGCGCCGTGCATGCCGGTCCCGCCGTGCCGGGCGCCCGCGCGACCCGCGTTGATGAGGGCCCCGCGATTCGAGGCAACGCGATCGTTGGCGCGCGCGCCGTCGTTGATCATGCCGGCGAGCCGACGGATCTCCTGGTCGAGCGTCGTGCCCCGGCCGTCGATCACGAGGTTGAGCGACAGGCGATGGCTGACAACGTTGAGCAGGACGACGAGCAACTCGCGGCGCGCGTCGTCGAGGGCGCTGCTCGGCCCGCTACGGTCGACGACGTCGCCCATCTCGGCCAGCGTGAGCCGCCGCGCCGGATCCGGGCCGGAGCCGTCCGGATCGACTTGCGTGACGCCCTCAACCACGACCGGGTTCGCGGGCGCCTGCGCGAACTGCGCGAAGATCGCCTGCGGGTAGTTCTCGCTCATGTCGGCGAACGACTCGCTCCGGGGGCCCTTGCCGCGGAGCGCATTGCGGATCTCCCGCCGCCAGTAGTTCCAGGTCTCGGGGTTGTTGATCACGGCCGGCGGCGCAACGTCGGCCGCGATCGTGAACTGGACCGAGGTCGAGCCGCCGGCCACGACGGTCGCGGCCTGCTGTCCGCTTGCCGGGTTCACGGCGTGGAAGCCGCCCGGGAGGGCGATCGCGATGTCCGCCGGACCCTGCTCCACGTTCGCGAACACGAACCCGCCGGCCGCGCCGGTGACCGCGTTGCGTGTCGCCCCGAGCGCGTCGGTCAGGGTGACCGTCACGCCGGATCGAGGGACGCCGTCGGCGAGGACTGTGCCGTCGAGCGTGCCGGTCGTCACCGCCGGGAACGGGCTCACGCCGCAGCGCAGGCCGTAGGTCGAACTGCCGATCGTCGTGAATGCCGGCGCGAGCGAGCCGTCGGCGAGCACGGAGAACGTCGCGTTGCCCGTCCCGTCGGCGGTGTTCGTGAACAGCGTCGCCGGGATCCCCGTGGCGAGCGCGCCGCCGAGCGTCGGGTAGAGCGACGCGTCAGTGACGGGAAGAGTGATGGCGTCTCCGGCGGCGAACGTGTGGCCGAACATGGTCCACGTGGCCCCGCGGATGGGGACCCCCGCGGCGTCGACCACTCCCATCGCACACGTCGATTGGCGCCATTCGAGCGCCAGGCCGCTGGTGGCAGCGGAGACCTCGCGCGCCTCGGCGCGGGTGAGGTCGATGCCCTGGCCCTCGAATGCGGCGCGCGCGGCGAGGACCCAGCCATCGCGCGAAACCCCGTGCAAGGTCGAATAGACGGACTCGTCGGTGATCGGCGCGAGCACGGTGCCCGGCGCGTAGTAGGCGCCTTCGCCGGCGAAGCCCCACGTCGCGCCCGGGATCGGGGCGCCATCCTGGTCCACCACGGACATCGTGACCGGCGCGGTCTGCCACACGATCGTCATCTCGGGCGAACCGTCGACGAACAGGAACTCATCGCGCGTCAGGTCGTTGGCCGCGGTCGGGAGCGCCGAGCCACCCGGGAACATCGCGCCCTGGAACGCCGGCGCGATGATGAACAGTTGAGGACCGAAGCTGAGGTCGACAGTCGCCGGCGTCGTCCAGCTCAGGCTCGAGCCCGAGAGGCGCACGACCGATCCCGCGAGTTCCTGCCCGTTCTGGTCGACGACATGGATCGTCACCGGGTTCGCGCCGCCCGATTGCGCCTGGGCGAGGCTTGTCGCGATCGGCGCCAGCAGTAGCGCGAGCAGCAGCGCCGTACCGCGGCTCCAGGCTGGGCGAGAAGGGAGCATCCGTTCCATGATGTGAGTCCTCCGTCCATTCGGACGGTCCGCAGCGCGCACTCCGGACCGACCGGCATGACAGGAAATGGCATCGACCGTGCCAGCCCGTCGGGCCGGGCACGGTGCAAGATTCAGCGTGTCTCGCGCTTTGCACGCAAGCTGCGACCCCCACGCGCGCATGATCTTGCGGTCGGGCGCGCGATCCCGCACAGGAGCCGGGCCGGCACGGGGTGCAGCGTGCACGCCCGCCCCCGGCGCCTGGCGTGCAGTCCCGATGCGTACGATGCAGCGTGCGTGTGCACGCTGCACGGTTCGCATCGCGGCTCGATGTCGAAGTTCTAGGGCTTGTCGCCGATCACGCGGGGCGCAGGGTAGGTCTTCCCGTCCTGGATCCAGTTGAGACGCGCGATCGAACCGTCCGCGCCCGGCACACCCTGGATGCGCCCGTAGTCCCGCGGCGAGAAGAAATCCCCGGCGGCCGTAGGCTGCAGGATCCATTCGTTCGCCCACAGCACGCCGTCTGCGACATGGAGCCGGAGCTTTGTCCCATTTTCGAGCTGGAAGACGCCCTCGAGGCGGGCCAGGTCCGCCGCGGGGGGAGGCGTGGCCGCGAGCGTGGGGAACGCCGGCGGCGGCAGGCGCTCCCCGGCGGCGAGCCGCGGGATCGCGGCCTTGATCAGGTCGGGGGCGCCCGAGGCGACGTTGCCGATCCACACCAGCTCGAGCCCGCTTGCGCTGTCGAATGTGGCGAACGAGTTGAACCCGCTCGTGCGCCCGTTGAAATCGAGCTTGCCGTCCCGCAGGAAGGACTGCCGCATGCCCTCCCCGCGCGCGCCGGTCACGACCGCGCGCACGAAGCGATGAAGGTCGTGCGCCGTCGACCACACCGAGCCCGCGCCTACGATCCCCGAGAAATCCTGGTAGGCCGCGACCTCGAGACCCGTGGCCCCGGGCACATAGCACGCCGCGCGTCCCGGCAGGATTACGCTGCCGTTCGCGTCGCCGGAGTGCGTCATGCCAAGCGGGCGAAGGAGCTCGCGCACGATCAACGAATCGTAGCTCTGCCCGCCGGTCAGCTCGAGGATGCGGGCCAGCACGGTGAACCCGCCCGAGCTGTAGTTCGACTTCGTGCCCGGGTCGAAATCGAGCGGGCGCCGCGCGGCGAACGCGACCATTTCGGCGGCCGTGCGCGGGCGCGTGGACTCTGAGTCGGGGAGGATCTCGTGCACGATCCCGGAGCGATGCCGCAGCAGGTGCGAGATCGTGATCTCCTTGCCGCGCGGGAAATCGGGCAGCCAGCGCGCGATCGAGTCGCCCACCGCCATCTTGTGGGCCTCGATCGCGTGGATCACGAGGTCGACCGTCATCGGCTTCGTAACGGACGCGATGTTGAGCCGCGCCTTGGGCGTCATGCGGACTCCAAGTTCGCGGTTTGTCCAGCCGAACGAGCGCTCGACGAGGACCCGATCGCCGCGCGAGACCAACAACTGGCCCGAGAGCTCGCCGCGATCGAGGAGCGGGCGCGTGAACGCGTCAATCGCGCTCCCGAGGCGCCGCGCATCGGGAGGGGAGGCCGGGGCGGCGGGCGCGGACGAGGCGGCGAGCAGGAGGAGCACGGGCGCGAAACGGCGAAGCGACATGGGGCGTTCTCCGGAGCGAGAGTCGATGGACGCACAGCCAGCGCCCAGCGTATGGGAATCGGGCATGGGCGGTCTTTCCCCGGAGATGCGTTCTTGCGCGGGATTAGCGTCCGCGGCGCGCGTGGAGTCGGCGGTAGGCGCCGGGCGGGAACCCGAATTGCCGGCCGAACACGCGCGTGAAGTGCGCCTGGCTGGAGAACCCGGAGGCGAGCGCGATCTCGGCGATCGGGGTGTCGGTGCCCGCGAGCGTGTGCGCCGCCGCGTCGACGCGGAGCCGCCGCACGTACGCACCCGGGGTCAGGCCGGTGTGCCGCCGGAACGCCCGCACGATCGACACCGGATGGACGCCCGCCTGCGCTGACAGGTCCGCGAGCGTCACCGGGTCGGCGGGGCCCGCGTCGAGCCGATCGCGCACATCGTCGAACCAGCCCGGCGGGCGCGGCCCGACGGCGCGATCGTTTCGGCGAAGGAATGTGGCCACGAGCTCGAGGGCGAGCGATTCGAGAGCG
Source organism: Candidatus Eiseniibacteriota bacterium (assembly GCA_040005445.1). Lineage (GTDB taxonomy): Bacteria > Eisenbacteria > RBG-16-71-46 > RBG-16-71-46 > DASYSL01 > JANPEF01. The sequence goes on along the minus strand of JBDTYW010000134.1, from coordinate 525 downwards.
AGGTCGGAGGCAAGGTCCCGCATCCCGAACTCGCGATGGCAGCGCTCCGCGATGCGCAGCAGCTCGCGGTCGTCATCGCCGCGCGTCGTTCTCGCGTCGAGCCGGGTCGCGAGCCGTCCCTGGGGCACGATACTGAGGCAGGTCATACCCGAGGGCGCGGTCGTGGCCGCGTGCGGGTCGCCCATGGGGTGGAAGTGCACCGAGCCCGCGCCGAACCAGTGCGCGCCCCGCTTGCCGCGCTCCTCGACGCCGCCGCGGGCGACGAACGCGAAGTAGGGCTCGCCGTGGCAGTGGACCGGCATGCGCAGGTCCCCGGAGTACTGCGAGCGTCGCAACACGAAGCCGTCGACCGCGCGCGTGGCGAGCACCGCGCCGAAGCGCTCCCCCGCGGATCCGGGGAGGAACTCGGCGCGGCCGGGCCCGCTCACGACGGATCCCGGAACAGCGCGAACGAGCTTGTGAACCCGTGGAGCCGGGTCGAGCCGTGGACCGAGCCGATCTCGCCGTTCGCGAAGAACCCGCCGA
>JBDTYW010000133.1:0-6178 GCA_040005445.1 Candidatus Eiseniibacteriota bacterium | reverse complement strand
GTGCGCGGGCCCAGGTCTCGACGCTGCGCGAGCGCCTGCTCAAGCTCGGCGTGCGCGTCGTGGTCTCGGTGCGCCGGATCGTGCTGCACCTGCCGGCGGCGTTCCCGTTCCAGGCTTCGTGGCGCCGCGTGGCCGGCCAGCTCGGAGCGCGGGCCGGATAGACGCGCCAACATCACCCCGAACATCACCTCACCCGATGGACCCCGGGGAAAGTCTGCCCTACGAAGTCATTGCCCTCGCGTTCCAACCCCTGCTTCGCCCTGAAACCCACCTCACACAAGCTCGAAGTGGCACACTGGCTCCTCAAGCGTCGCAGAAGACCCGCGCGAACCCGCAGCCGGGTGGAAGCCGTGGCCTTCATGAATAATCCGGGCTAGGGAATGATGCCGTCCCTGGCCATGCGGGGAACGAGCAGTTTCGTGATCTCGGCGATCAGTTCCTTCGGCTTCTCCGGGTTCGTGGTCGCGGTGGTCGCGCTCCACACCATCTGACCGTCCTTGCGCGCGTCCCAGATCGTGACCTCGTTGTTCACGACGCGCTCGGTCTCGGTGTAGCCCGGGCGATAGACGGTCTGGTAGTACGTGCGGTAGGTGCCCCAGAAGCGGCTCCAGCGGGTGCGCCCGACGGTCGAGACCGAGGGCGGGACGTCGACCGTGCGCTCCCGGGTGCCCGTGCGTCGCGACAGCAGGATGCCCTCGAACGCGAGGTCCTTCATCGCCTGCTGGAGCGCGTCCTCGCCCGGGACGCTGTCGGGGAACGTCCGGTACGAGGGCGTCGCGAGCATGCCGCGCTTCTGCAGCGCCTGCGCGATCGCATCCTCCCACAGCCGCCGGCGCACGGCGTCCTTGCGCACGACCACGACCAGCATGTTGCGGATTGCGGGGCCGGACCAGCTCGGGTCGCGCCAGCGCTCGGAGACCGTCGAGGTGCCGCATCCGGCGAGGCCGGCGAGCACGGCGGCGAACAGGGCGACCGCCACCGGGCCGCGGGGGCCCGGGCGGCGCGGGGATCCGTGCGAAGCGTTCATCGAGTCCTCCAGGATCTGGCGAGTTCCGGGGAGCTTTCTCCTGGAACACTACGCCGCTCCCGGCAAGCCGTTCAAGGAGCGGGATCGATCGACGTTCGCAAGGCCGGGCGGACCGCCGAACGCGCGGGGCTCGAATCGGCTAGGATCCCGTCATGGCTCATGGTTCTGCCGCCCCGCCCGGGGCCACGTTCGAGAACGCCGCGGAGTGCCCCGGCGATCCGATCGCGCTGATCGGACCGGGTCCGCGCCCCGAAGCCAAGGGCCCGTCCCTCTCGCCGGAGCACGCCGGGCCACCGCCCACGGTGCGGGACGTGTTCCGCACGTGGTGGCCACTGGCGGCGAGCTGGCTGCTGATGGGGTTCGAGCTGCCGGTCGTGAGCGCGATCATGGCCCGCCTGCCGCTGCCGACGCTCTCACTCGCGGCCTACGGCGGAGTGGTGTTCCCGCTCGCGCTGCTGATCGAGTCGCCGATCATCATGCTGCTCTCGGCTTCGACCGCGTTATCGAAGGACACCGCCTCCCACCGGCTGGTCGGCCGCTTCATGTGGACGACCGGACTCTCGCTGGTCGCGCTGCACGCCCTCGTCGCATTCACGCCGCTCTACGACGTGGTCGTGGGCGGGATGCTCGGCGCTCCCCTCGAGATCCGCGGGCCCGCGCGGCTCGGTCTCATGATCATGACGCCGTGGACGATATCGATCGCGTTCCGCCGCTACTCGCAGGGGCTCCTCATCCGCTTCGGGCGCTCGAAACTGGTCGGCGTCGGCACGGCGGTCCGCCTGGGGATGCTCGCGACCGTGCTCGCCGTCGGCGCGGCCGACGGGCGACTGCCGGGCATCGCCGTGGGGACGATGGCGGTCGTCGCGGGCGTGGTCGCCGAGGCCCTGTTCGCGGGCTGGTGCGCGCGGTCGGTCGAGCGGAAACTCCTCGCGCAGGCCCCGGCGGTCGTGCCCGCGCTGACCTGGCGGCGCTTCCTTGCTTTCTACATCCCGCTCATGCTCACGCCGCTGATCGCGTTCCTCGCCATGCCGCTGACCAGCGCGGCAATGAGCCGCATGCCGCGCGCGATCGAGTCGCTCGCGGTCTGGCCTGCTCTCACCGGCCTGGTGTTCACGCTGCGCAGCGTGGGCTTCGCGCTCAACGAGGTCGTGGTCTCCATGCTCGATCACCCCGGCGCGCTGCCGGCGCTCCGGCGCTTCGCCTACACGCTCGCCGCGACGACTTCGGGGCTCCTGCTCGTACTCGCGTTGACGCCGCTCGGGCACCTCTGGTTCGGACCCGTGGCCGGGCTTCCGCCCGCGCTGGTCGCGCTCGCCACGGTCGGGCTCCTGTTCTCGATCCCGATGCCCGGCCTGTCCGCGATCCAGAGCCTCCACCAGGGCGCGCTCGTGCACGCGCATCGCACGCGCGGGGTGACCGAGGCGGTCGCGGTGCTGCTCCTCGTCACCGGCGGTGCGTTGATCGCAGGGGTCCGGCTCGCGTCGGTGACCGGCCTCTACGTCGGGGTGATCGCGTTCGTGCTCGGCAACGGCGCGCAGGCGGCGTGGCTGATCGCGCGCGCAGCAAGAGCGGCCCGGCGCGAGGCGGGACTCGCCTGAGCGCGCGCGCGACATTTGCGCTGGGGATCGCGCTCGCGCTCGCCGCGGCCGGCTGCGGCGGCGGCGAGCGCGGCGTACCCGGCGGGCGCTGGCCCGCGGATTCGCTCGGCACGATGACGCGCAACCTCCACCACGAGACGGCGGATTGCGTCATCAACGGCGAGCCCTGCCTGAGGCTCGACCTGAGCTACCCGATTCTGCTGCACGTGCCCTCGGGCGATACGCTCGCGCTCAATCGGTAGATCCGGCGGCGGCTCAACGCCGGCATGGTCGAGGGCTTGCCGCCGGTCCTCGCCGACCCGGACTCGATGCTGGGGGCGCGGCTCGCGGGCTTCGAGACCGTGTCCCCGAACCAGGCGCCCTGGTTCGAGCAGGTCGTAGCGAGGGTCGAGCGCTTCCGGCCAGGGCTGCTCACGCTCTCGTTCTACCAGGCGGCCTACACGGGCGGGGCCCATGCGAACTCGTCGCTGCTCTACCTCAATGTCGATCCGGCCACGGCGCGTGCGCTTCCGTTGGACTCCCTGCTCGTGCCGGGGGCGCGCGACTCGTTGCTGGCCGCGGCCGAGCGCGGGTTTCGGCGGGCGCGGGGCATGGCGGCCGACTCCTCGTTCGCCCTCGGCGGATTCTGGTTCCGCAGCGCGCGCTTCGAGCTCACGCCGAATTACGGCCTGACGGGCGAGGGGCTGGTCTTCCACTACAACAACTACGAGGTGGCCCCCTACGTGTTCGGCTCGACGCACGCGGTCGTGCCCTGGCCGGAGCTGCCCGGACTGGTTCGCCCCCGCTACCTGCGCGCGCCCGGTTAGCCGGGCGCGGGCGCGCAGCGCCTTCCCCGGTTCGGGGCGCAAGGTCAGACGGCCGCGCGCCGATACCAAGGGGGTCGGCGCCACGGGGGCGCCGCGCGAGCCGGAGGCCGTCGTGCAAGCCTGGTGGATCGCATTCGCCGCGGCCATTGCCGCGTTCCTGTTCGCCCGACCGCTGGCGCGCCTCGGGGTGGCGGCGATCTTCGCTCGCAGGGTCTCGGGTCACGCGCTCGCGGCCCAGCCCGACGCCATCCACCTCGAGCCCGCGACGAGCGAACCGTGGCTCGATCCCGCGGATGCGAAGCGAGTGAGCGAGGCGATCGCTGCCCTCGGCTTCGAGGACGCGGGAACCTTCACGATTCCCGAACTGCCGGACGTCACGCTGCAGTTGCTCGCGCACCCGGAATCGAGCACCCATGCCGCGGTCTACCAGCACCGACAGGCCGGCTCGTGGTTCGAGTTCTTCCAGCACCAGGGTCCGGGCGCCGGGGTGACGTTCACCTCGCTCCCCCGAACGGCCTGGGCGATCGCCCGGGGCATCCGGTCGTGCGCGTCCCCGGCAGCGACCCGGCCAGCCTGTTTGCGCGTCTGCGCGCGCACGGGCGGCCGGCCCAGGGCCTCGAGCCCGCCCGGGCCGGGGACGCCGCACGGCGGTTCGAGATGGCCTATGCGGAGACCGTCGCCTGGCGCAGGCAGCAGGGCATCTCGCGCCTCGAGGTGATGCGCGTGGCCTCGAGGCGGGTCGCCTAGGCGACGCGGTCCAGGTCCGCCCAAATTCCCTCCTTGCGATCGAGCAGGCGCTGGCGGACCATGGCGCAGGATTTACACCATGGTGCTCGGGCGCATGGCATGAGCCAACCCGCCCGTGTCATCGACGCCGTCGCCCCGGTCAGGACGGATCGTTTCCCGGTCCATGGCCTGTTGCTCCATCCCAGGGAGGGAACTCGCATGCGCCGCTCCGGATCCGCCGGGCTATTGAGCCTGGCTGCCGCCCTGTCTTTGATCGTCGTCGGCTGCCAGAAGAAGGCCGAGCCGCCGCCCGCCGAGGTCTCGACCACGCCCGCGCCTGCCCCGTTCAAGGTCACGGGCATCGATCTCGGCAAGTCGCTCAACGCGGACAAGCAGATCGCCATCCCCGGCGTGACGTTCGGCCCGCGCGATACGATCTATGCCGTGATCGCGAGCGAGGGCGCGGCGAAGAGCACGAAGGTCGGCGCCCGCTGGACCTACCAGGACACCCTGGTCGTGGCGGAGGATGCGCAGGACCTCGCCCCGACCGGCCCGGCGTGGACCGAGTTCCACCTCATGAAGCCGACCCGCTGGCCGAAGGGCAAGTACGCGATCGAGATCACGGTCGACGGCTCCCCGGCAGGCCGCAAGGAGTTCGAGATCCAGTAAAAATCGGCGTCCTGACGGCCGAAAGAACGGAGGCGCCCCACCCCGGGGCGCCTTTGTTTTGCCCACCTGTACAAAGAGCGCAATTTTTTCATTGCAGACTGCCGACAATTTTGGCGTACTCCGTCCGCAATTGCCGATACAGGAAGTGGTCGCCGGGCCCAACACCCGGAGCCGCGGTACCCCACGTGCGGGGGGTCACGCTGCTGCAAACACGAACGGACTCGACATGCCTGAGCCCGGGAACGGCTGCGGGGTGCATGAGCGCACCCTCCTGCCTCAGCCGTTCCGTCTGCCCGTTCGACGCACTGAAAACTGAAGGCCGTCCGGTCCCACTCGCTTCGTGGCGCCTCGCAGGCGTTACTTTGGAGGTGATGGCGTGATTTCGTCCGTGTGCCGTCGTGCGCTTGTCCTCGTCCTCGGCCTGCTCGCCATCCCGGCGGTCGCCTCTGCGCAATTCACGATTCAGCGCACCTCCTCGCCGATCTTCTACAACGACACCGGCAACAGTCCGAGCCTGCGCTGCATGTATGCGGCCTACGAGGTCACGAACACCGGCGCCTCGACCGTCAACGACGTGTGGGTCGATATCTCGGGCTTCACCGGCGGCGTCGTGGCTCCGGCCCCGACCGAGGACGGCCTGGTCGAGCTCGGCGCGATGGCGCCCGGCCAGAAGAAGACCGCGTACTTCTACCTGCAGGCGAACTCGACGACCGCGGCGGCCCAGGGCCACACCGTGCGCGTCTACGCGAGCCGGCCGCCGACCGCGGCGGCGCTCACGCAGGCGTTCACGATCACGTCGGTCCAGAACACGATCGGCGCGAATGCGAACAAGGTGACGACCGTGGTGAGCGGCCCGAACCCGCCCCAGGTCGGCGGGATCGTGACGATCACGGTCACCGGTCAGACCGGCACGATCGGCGCCCCTCCGGTGCTCGCGTTTTCGCCCGCCTCCGACCTGGCCTGGTCGGCCTCGGTGTTCGAGCTCATCAGCTCGCAGATCACATTCTCGGGCAGCGCCAACGCGGGCGTCGTGACCGACAGCCTGATCGTCGCGCCCGGCAGTTCCTCGAACACGGACTACGTCGCGGTCTACACGATGCGGGCCGCGGGAACGACCGTGGCCCCCACCTCGGTCACGCCGATCGGCTACTTCGCGAGCGGAGCGAACGTCAAGCACACGGACACCGGCAACTACGGCGGCTTCAGCACGATTCCCCCGCCGGCGAGCCAGCTCACGCTGGCCAAGACCGCCGTGCCGAACTTCCTCGTCGGCGGCGGCATCTCCACGTATACGGTGCGGGTCACGAACTCGGGCTCCGGGGCGGCCACGCTCGACAACTTCAAGGACGTGC
>JBDTYW010000132.1:0-6207 GCA_040005445.1 Candidatus Eiseniibacteriota bacterium | reverse complement strand
GGTCGCGCCGGTCGTGCTGTGGATCGACGAGATCGAGAAGGCGTTCGCCGGCGGCTCGGGAGGAGGCGGAGGTGACGCTGACGCGGGCCTATCGCGGCGCCTGTTCGGCGCTTTCCTGACGTGGCTCCAGGAGAAGCAGCCCGGCGTGTTCGTGGCCGCGACCGCCAACGACCTGTCGGCGGTGCCGCCCGAATTGCTGCGCAAGGGGCGCTTCGACGAGGTGTTCTTCGTGGACCTGCCGAACGACGAAGAACGGCGCGCGATCTTCGCGCTCCACCTGGCCCGCCGCAAGCAGGACCCCGCGGCGTTCGACCTGCCCGCGCTGGCCGCGGGCGCCGACGGCTTCAGCGGCGCCGAGATCGAGCAGGCGATCGTGACCGCCCTCTATGCGATGATCGCCGAGAAGGACGCCGCGCTCACCACCGGGCGCGTGCTCGCCGAACTGGGCGCGACCATCCCGCTGTCGCGCTCGCGCCGCGAGGAGATCGAGGCGCTGCGCGCGTTCGCCGCCGAGAGGTTCGTGCCGGCGCGGTGAAGCGTGCTCATAAGCAACCCGCCCCGGGGCGGGTTGCCGGTCGCACCACCCCATGTTCGATCAGCCCGAAATACAGTTCTCCTTGATCCTCGCCGCGCCGGATTCGACCTGGCGCAGCCGTGCGCGAATGCGTTCCGCACGGCGGCCCTTCGGGAAGCGCCGAAGGAACAGTCTCAACTCCCGAACCACGGACGCTCGATCGCCGCATGCACAGCCATCTTCGAGGAGCGCCACCTCGAGGCTCGAGAGTTCTTCTCGTGCGCGCTCGGCATACCGACCCGGGTACTTCGATGAGAAAGTCCGCCAGATCGCGTAGGTATCGACCAGCGATCCGGTCCCGAATCGGGTGCAGCCGGAGTGGTCCGTCTGCTGCTGGATCCACACCGGCAGGTAGCCTGAGCCCATCGTCGCCTGCACCGCGCGAAAGGCCTCGACGTCCGCGGCCCCCCCATGCGCGCGGGCCAGCGCGAGGAAGAAGTCCGGATCCGGCAGCGCTCCCTCGACCTCGCCCCGGATGAGATCGAAGCCGGTCATCAGGCGAGCGGTGCCAGCAAACGTCGAGTCGTCCATGAGGGCGATCGGACTCTCGCCCCCGTCCGCCCGGACGCCCGAAAGGGAATCCGCGATCGTCATCCCGAGCTTGTAGAGCACTTCGATCGGAGCGTTGTGCGGAGCCCGGCGGACGCGTTCCAACAGCTGCGCATAGGCAATCGCACCGCGCGGCACGCTCGATTCCGGATTCGAGCGGGCCGGCTCTACGGATATCAGGAGAAGGAGTAGGACGCAGCTCGCAGTGCGCATCAGGGAAGACTCAGCATTCGACCCGCCCCGGGGCGGGTTGCCGGTCGCTCACTACGCTACATCGCCCGCATCGCTGCCGCGAGCGGCTGGCGCGAAGCCTTCCACGCCGGCAGTAGCCCGCCGACGAACCCGAGCATGAGCGCGAAGAGCATCCCGATTCCCAGGATCGTGGGCGTGATCTGGAACGCGAACGCGATCTCGCTGAAGGTCGAGAAGTTCGTCGTGCTGGTCGCCGTGCCGTTGACCGGCAGCGCGAGCAGGCAGCCGATCACCCCGCCGAGCAGCGCGATCAGCATGGACTCGACGAGGAACGCCAGCATGAGCGCGCCGGGCCCGAAGCCGAGCGTGAGCATGGTCGCGATCTCGCGTGAGCGCGAGCCGATCGAGGCGAACATCGTGTTCATGGCGGCGAACAGCGCTCCGACCGCCATGATCAGCACGATCAGGATGCCGATCACGCGCATCGACGTCGCCAGCGGCCCGGCGAGATCGCTGTAGTAATCGCGCTCCCGCTTGAGCTGGACGCCGAGGCGCGGGTCGGACTCGAGTTCCTTCTTGAGCGCCGCGAAGCGGGCCGGGTCCTTCAGGCGGAACGTCACACTCTGGAAGACGTCGCCTCGCAGCACCGGCATGAGCACGGCGTTCTCGCCCCAGACCTCGGATTCGAAGCCGCTGCCGCCCGCGGTGAAGTGCCCGACCACCGTGAACAACCGCTGGTTCAGGTTGACCTGCTGGCCCAGCCCGAAGCCCTCGAAGCGGTCCGCGATCCTCTTGCCGACCAGCAGTTCCGACGCCCCGGACGCCACGTCCCGGCCCTCGTAGATCTTGATGTCGTCGCGCAGCGCGAGGCCCTCGCGGTCGACGCCGCGGATCGTGACGTTGGACGGGCCCTGCCCATGCTTGCGCTCCTGGTTGATCAGCACCAGCACCTCGGGCGAGACCAGCGGGCGCCCCTCCGGTCCGGTCGCCACTTCGGGATTGCTCCGGATGATGTTCGCCGCCTCGCGGCTCACGCCCGAGGACAGTTCGCTGTCGGCGCCCTTGCGCAGGACGATCGCGTTGTCCGGCGAGCCGGTCGCCACCAGCGCGGCCTGGAAGCCGTTCGCCAGCGCGAGCGCGAGCACGAGGATCGCGACCACCATGCCGATCCCGAACGCCGTCGCCAGCGTGGCCCACGGGCGGCCGAGGACGCTGCGCACGTTGTAGCTGAGCGGAATCGCCATGGTCAGCCCACCTTTCGCAGCGCGTCGACGATCTTGAGGCGCGACGCCTGCCACGCGGGGAGCAGGCCCGAGAACGCGCCCATGAGCACCGCCACGCCGATGCCGAGCAGGACCGTGTCCCAGCGGACGATCATCGTGGAGAAGCCCGGCACCATCAGGCCCGTGCGTTCGAGCAGAAACTTCGCGAGCAGCGAGCCCGCGAGCCCGCCTGTCAGCGTGATCGCGCCAGCCTCGGCGAGGACCATCAGGAACACCGAGCCGTCGCCGAAGCCGAGGGTCTTGAGCACGGCGAACTCGTTCGTGCGCTCGCGGATCGCCATCATCATCGTGACCGCGGCGACGAGAAAGATCGAGAACGCGACCGCGAGCCCGATCACCTGGATGACGAACGGGATGTTGCCGAACATCGAGACGAACCCGGCCTGGAACGCGCGCTCGGTCTCGGTGTGGGTCGCGTTCGAGGAGTTCTCGAACATCGCGTCCACGCGCTTGCCGATGGTTGCGGCCTGCGAGGGATCCGCCAGGGAGAAGATGAAGATCCCGACCTGTGCCTGGCGGTTCGACTTTTCGTACAGGTAGTCCCAGTGGAAGAACATGGTCTCGGCGTCGAGCGCCTTGATCTTCGGGCGGTAGACTGCGCGGATGACGTACGGCCACGAGCCCGGGTAGATCGTGCCGTTGAGGTGGATCGTCTGGCCGAGCTTCCAGCCGCGCTTGAGCAGCAGCTTCTCGCCGACGACGCAGGCGTCGCGCTGGTTCATGAACGCGGCAAGCTTCGGGTCGACGCCCGGCGGAACCGGCGTCCCGGCGGGTGCAGGCGACGCTTGCGCGATCTCGATGTCGCTCGCGTACAGCGGGAAGTAGGTCTTTGCGTCGACCGCGAACTGCGCGAAGAAGCCCCGCGAGTCGACCGGGTCCTGCCCGCCGAACCAGTTCGACCACGACACCGCGCTCACACCGGGCACGGCCTTGATCTTCTCGTACTGGGACATCGGCAGCGGAAACACGAGCGAGATCTTGTTGCGCGTAACCAGGCGACGCTCGCTGGCGACCTGGGTCGAGGCGGTCAGCGTGTCGGTGATGCCGTGCAGCAGCACGAACAGGAACAGCGCCACGAACACCGACAGCGTCGTCAGGATCGTGCGCAGCTTGTTGCGCATCAGGTTGGTCCACACCAGCGGGAGCAGTTCCATCGCTACGCCGTCGCCCCGTTCGCCGACAGCACGCCCTTCTCGAGGTGCACCAGGCGGTGCGCCTTCTCGGCGGCGTGCGGATCGTGGGTGACCATGACGATCGTCTTCTTGAACTCGGCGTTGAGCTTCTCGAGCAGTCCCAGGATCTCGTCGGCGGACGAGCGGTCGAGGTCGCCGGTCGGCTCGTCGGCCAGGATCAGCTTCGGGTCGGTCACGATCGCGCGTGCGATCGCCACCCGCTGCTCCTGTCCGCCCGAGAGTTGGCGCGGGTAGTGGTCGAGGCGCTCGCCGAGGCCCACGATGCCGAGCGCGTGACGGGCACGCTCCTTGCGCTCCTTGCCGCTCATGCCCTTGACCAGCAGCAGCGGCAGGGCCACGTTCTCCTCGGCGGTGAGCACCGGCATGAGGTTATAGAGCTGGAAGATGAAGCCGACGTTGCGGGCGCGCCACTTCGAGAGGTCCCCGCTCTTGAGCTGCGCGGTGTTCACGCCGTCCACCGTGATCGAACCCGAGGTCGGCTGGTCGATGCCGCCGATCAGGTTGAGCAGCGTGGTCTTGCCCGAGCCCGAGGGCCCCATCAGCGCGACGAACTCGCCGCCGTCGACGCTGAGCGTGAGCCCGTCGAGCACCGGCACCTCGAACCGGTCGCGCCGGTAGACCTTGCGAACGTTCTGGACCTCGATCTGACCCATGGAGCCCTCGTCTAGGGTTGCGCGACGCGGACCGCCGCGCCGTCCTTGAGACCCGCGGGCGGCGAGATGATCAGCGTCTCGTCCCCCGCCAGGCCATCCTTCACTTCCACGCGGTCGCCATCCTGCGCGCCGGTGGTGACCGATTGCAATCGTGCCTTGCCATCGGCCACGATCCACACGCGATCGGCCCCGACCAGCGCGGCCTTCGGCACGAACACGCGCCGCGGGGCCGCGGCCTGGGCGGCGCTCTGCCCGGCAGGCACGAAGTCCACGCGCGCGCCCATCTCGGGCAGGATGCGCGGGTCCTTGTCGTCGATCGCGACCTTGACCAGCACGGTGGCCTTCTGGCGGTCGGCCGTGGGCACGACCTGGCGCACGCGGCCGGCGAAGCTGGTGTCGGGGTAGGCGTCGAGCGTGATGCGCGCGGGCTGGTTCGAGGTGACGCGCGCGATGTAGGCCTCGTTGACGTCGACCTCGACCTCGAGCGTGCCGAGGTCGGCCATGGTCACGATCGCGGTGCGCGTCAGCCCGCCGCCGGCGGACGAGGGCGCGACGATCTCGCCCACCTCGGCGTCCTTTCGCAGAACGGTGCCGTCGAACGGCGCGCGCACGTTCGTGTTCTCGAGATTCGCGCCGGCGAGCCGGGTCTGTGCCTTCGCCGACCGCCACGCGGCGTCGAGCGTCGCCACGCGCGTGCGCGCGTTCTCGAGGTCCACGGCCGCGATCACGCCCCGCGCCTCGAGCGCGATCGCGCGCGTGAGGTCGCTCTGCGCCTGCGCGAGCGTGGCCTTCGCCTCGCCCTCGCTCGCGCGCGCAGCATCGTAGGCGGCGGCGATGTCCACGCCCTCGATGCGCGCCATGACCTCGCCCTTGCGGACGCGCGAGCCCTCGGACACGCCGAGGTAGGCGAGCCGGCCGGCGACCTTGGCCGCGACCGATGCCTTCGTGCGCGCGACCACGTAGCCGTTCGCGGTGATCCCGCTCGCGCCGGCGCCGGAGATGCCGCCTGAGACCTCGACGGGCGCGGTGCGCACCAGCGGCGGGCGCTTGCCGAAGAGGAACCAGGCGCCGACCAGGACCACGAGCAGGACGGCCAGGCCGATCCACAGGCCGCGCCGGGAGCCGCCGCCGACCCGGCGCTCGGGAGCGCCGACGTCGAACGGTGACGGCTTGCCGGGCTTCGGGGCGTCGTCCTTACGCTGGATGCTCAGGCGCTCGAGATCGGAGGAGGTCGGGCTCATGGGCGGCGCTCGCGTGGGGAGTGACGCGCCGCGGAGGATCGGACGCGTAGCAAAACGGCCGGCCTGGTTGGGCCGGCCGCAGCATGGAGCGGAAGACGGGATTCGAACCCGCGACAACCACCTTGGCAAGGTGGGGCTCTACCGGGCTGAGCTACTTCCGCGAAATCGTGCCTCTCGCCGGGTCCGGCAGAGATCTGACCCGGGGAATCTAGCGGAGCCGGGCGAACCGTGTCAAGGCCCCGTGTTTCCTTGCGGTTGCGCGATTGACGCCGCTCCCGGAACGGCGTAAGAACGCAGTCCATGCCTGTCCTCGTCCAAAAGTACGGCGGCACGTCCGTCGGCACACCCGAACGCATCGATGCGGTCGCCGAGCGCATCCTCGCGGCGCGCGCGGCGGGCCATCACCTGATCATCGTGGTCAGCGCCATGGGCGAAACCACCGACCACCTGGTGGACCTCGCTCGCCAGATCCACCCGAACCCCCCGCGCCGCGAACTCGACATGCTGCTCTCGGCAGGCGAG
>JBDTYW010000131.1:0-6275 GCA_040005445.1 Candidatus Eiseniibacteriota bacterium | reverse complement strand
CGAACAGCGGGAGCATCGTCGCCTGGACCTGCGCCACGACCTCGGCCTGGGCGAACCCCGTGGTCTTGGCGCCGGCGTACACGCCGATGATCACCGCGATCGCGAAGCGCGACAGCCACGACGCGCGCGCGGAGAAGCGCGTGAACAGGAGGAGGCAGAGCGCGCCGCCGACCCAGAACTTCCAGGGGTCGGGCGTGTCCGGCTTCATCAGCGGCTCGATCAGGTTCGGGTAGAGCACCTGCCAGAACTGCTGGACCACGATGTAGCCCGCGGAGACGCCGACGAACAGGTGCTCGGCGAACTTGTAGAGCGGGTTGTCCTTGTAGAGGAACGAGAAGATGAACAGCGTGAGCGCCGCCGCGATCCACACGCCCGGGTCTGCCGACAGGTGCATGTTCACGCCGCTCTCCTAGCTCTTCGCCGCGCGACGCGAGAAGTAGATCACGTTGCCGATCAAGATGAGTATCATGATGAACACGTGAGCGCTCGATTGGGCGTCCATCCCCTTGGTGGCGGGCCCGGTGACGCCGGTCGTCTTCTCGTACTCGGCCGCGCCCGCCATCCCGCCCAGCAGCCCGATGATCTGGCCGGACTGGAGGTAAGGATAGAGCTCGGGCGCCTGGACGGCGGTGGAGCCCGACACCATGCGGATGTGGTAGCGGCCCTGCGCCTGCTGGACCCATTCCTTGGTTCCCGGGTAGCCGGCGGAGATGTTGATCAGCAGCTTGACGCCGTCGAAGTTGTCGACGCTCTGCATGAGCGGCAGCTTGTTCACCGCCGTGCCCGAGTAGTCGTTTGGGAACGTGCGCGAGAACGACGAGCCGAACGCCAGCATGACGACCTCGTTCCCCGACTTGTAGCCAAGGTTGACGTAGTCGACGCCGTACTTCTTGCCCATCGCGTCGCCCAGGCTGTGGAGTACCCCGTCGACCAGCGGCGGGCCGCCGGGCCACAGCTCGAGCGCGATCACCTTGCAGTTCTTCGTGTAGAGGTGGCGCACGGCCGAAGTCAGCATGGGCATGAGCTCGGGACCGGACGCCGGGTCGAAGTCGCCCGAGACGACCACGATCGAGCCGTCCGGAATCGCGTTGACGGCCTCGTAGAAGCGGCTCGCGGGGCCGGAGACGGCGATCGGCAACTTGAGCGGGAACAGGAGCGGGAGCAGGACCAGGATCCCGACGAGCAGGAAGATCCAGCGGCGATCGAGCTTCTCCAGACGATCGCCGAGGTTCACGACTTCTCCTCGCGCATGTAGTTGCGCTCGATCCCGAGGATGATCCGGAGCCCGGTCGCCATCACGCCGAGGCCGGCGCCGATCGCGATGCCGCGCTTGGCGGCGTTCTGCGGCCACTCCAGCAACCAGCTCGCCCACGTCGGCAGCTGCAGGCCGATCGGCAACTCGCGCGTGATCCACTGCCCGACCGGCACGCGCCCGATCATCACGATCAGGGCGGCGATCGCCAGCAGGCCGGCGTCGACCGTGCGGATGCGGAACGCGCGGAACGCCGCGGACGCGATGAAGAACGCGAGCAGCGCGAACATGGTCGACTGCATCGGCACGTACAGGTTGTCATAGGCCCAGGTGAACTTCGTGCCGGCGTCGAGGAAGTGCGTGCCGCCCGACAGGAAGAAGCCGACGATCATCATCGCGATCATCGCCAGCAGGAGCACGATCTTGTACGGCCAGTCGACGCGCTGGCGGAGCGCGTCCTCGCCGTTGACCTTGAGCACGTTGGCCGCTCCCAGCACGTACCCCGACGCCACCGTCACGATCGCCCAGTCGAGCAGCAATTGGGCCGGGTTCGCGACCAGCGGGTGCGGGATGAAGAACGACAGGATCGTGAGGATCCCGATCGCGGCGGTGAGGAAGACCGGCAGGTGGCGCTTGAACAGGTCCATGGGCCCCTACTGCGTGTTCATGAAGTTGGTGAAGGCATGGATGCCCGCAGTTTCGAGCGCGCAGCCGACGACGATGATCAGGATCAGGAGCACCTTCATCAAGTCCGACCCCTTGAGCGAGCCGAGCAGCCGCGGTTCGCGCGAGAGGTATGCGCTGGCGGCATAGAGCTCCTCGCCGATCAGCGTGTAGTCGCAGGCCACGACGAAGAACGGCAGCTGCGCCACCTGCGCCGTGCCCGCAACCTGGATCGCCTTGGTCGCGAAGCCGGTCTCGGCGAGCAGCAGCGATTCGGCGAAGAACGCGCCGAGGTAGAGGTTCGCCGCCGGCTTGTCGCGCAACATGATGCCGTTGACCGCGGCCACGTAGGCGAACTGCTCGGTCGTGACGTAGCGGACGGCGTTCGGGTCGTAGGCGTCGGGGCGTCCGGCCGCGACGAAGCCGTTCTTGACCATCTCCTGGGCGAGCGTGAACACGACCGGGTAGTTCGTCGGGACGATGATCGGCGTCTCGTAACGGGCGGTCATCTTGGCCACGGACTCGAGGATTGTGAGCGAGGCCATGGTCTGGATGTCGTCGATGTCGTTGATGCCCGGCACGTAGAGCACCGAACGGCCCATCTCGGTCGCGCGCCCGATCGCCTCCTCGATGGCGTCGATGCCCGGAATGCGGCGCACGAACAGCTCGCGCCCGCGTTGGGCGAAGTGGATATAGCCAAGCACGAAGACGAAGAACAGGATCGTGATCAGGAACACCGACAGCCGCGTGGAATTGAGCCACTGGGCGGTCGGCTTGCCGACGCCGGTGTCGGCCGAGATCGCCTCGCCGCCGAGTCCGACGGCGGCGACGCGATACCAGTAGGTCCGGCCGTCCTTCACATGCTCGTCGGTCTTCCTGGTCGTGCCGGCCGCCACCGAGTCCACGGCGACGAACGGCCCGGTCTCGGCGTCGGCGCGCAGCAGGCGGTAGATCAGGACGCGCCCGGGGTGGGCGGCCTCGTCGGGCGACGCGGTCCAACTCACGGCGAGCGCCTCGCCCTTGTCGTCCGGCACATCGGCCGAGGCGACGCCCGAGGGCGGCGCGGGGGCGAGGATCGCAGGCGCAAGAGCGACGGCCGTCGAGTCCTGCGCGCGGGCGGTCGCAGCCCCCGCCAGCAGGCAGAGCGCAGCGAGCGCCCCGGCCAGGACCGGGGTCGGGCGCCACGGGCGATTGGGAGTCGGGGTCCGGCGAAGGTCGGTGTCGCGAGCTGCCTGGAACGGCATCCGGACGGTTCCTCGTACGGTGAGCAACGGGCGGCCAAGCGGGCCCGCGAGACGCGACAAGTGCAGGGACGCTAGCAACCCGGAGAAGGAAGTGTCAATCCGAAACTCCCGCAGGGGCCGTCGATTGCGTCAGGCCTCGATCAATTCGACGTTCGCGCGCGGCAGGGTCACGCGGCCGACACCGTCGAGTTCGGCCTCGAGCACGCGCGCATGGGACTCGCTGCCGAGCTCGGTGAGCTGCGCCGGCAGCGCGGTGATGCGGCCGATCTTGCCGAAGTGCTCGCCGCGAATGCAGCGCAGGAGCGAGCCGATGTCCATGCCTCCCACGCCGGTCTCGGCCACCGCGCCCTGCGTCGCCTGGTCGAACGGAACGACGATCTCGGGCCGCATCACGCCGGCGCGGATCTGGGTCGCTCCCGAGAGCGCGGCCTCGCGGCCCTCGAGCTTCTTGAGCAGGTTGAACGTGCGCTCGGCCATCCGAATGCGCCCGAAGCCCTCGGTCAGGAGCAGCGTGGCGCCGAACGTCTCCTGCCCGGTGATCGCCACGCCGAGGTCGTAGCCGAGCAGGTCGCGCAGGTCACGATCGTCGAAGCCCCCCACCACGACCGCGCGCACGCCGAGCCGGATCGCTTCCTTGAACACGGCATGGTTCACGTAGGCGCCGCCGACCACGATCTTGCCGGCGAACGAGGGCAAGAGGCGATCGACGGTGAGTTCGTCGTCGGGGCTGCTCGCCGCCATGACCAGCGGACCGTGGGTCTCGCCGCCCACGCCGAAGATGCCCTGGATGAAGGCCGCGGGCGTCTCGACCACGACGCCCTCGCCCTCGAGCACCTCGACCACCGTGCCGTCGATGTAGGCGTCGATCTCGACCGGGATCGGCGGTTCGCGCAGGATCATCTGTCCGGTGACGTCGGACACGCTCTCGAGGATGCCGGCGACCGGCGCCTTCGCCTGGGACTTCATGAGCCCGAACAGCGCGCTGGTCTCGGCGATCACCTCGCCCGCGGCCACCGAGCTGCCGAGGGGCTTCGAGAGGCGGGCCTCGATCTCGGCCGGCTCGATGCCGAGCGCGGACGCGAGGTTCACGGTCTGCACGTTGCCGGGCAGCATCGTGCGCGCCACGACCGTCTCCGAGGTCACGCGCTGGCCGAGCTGGACCAGCACCTCGCCCTTGAGCGGGAGGCGGCGTTCGCGTCGGATGGTCGTGCGTTCGGTGACCCTCAGGCCGGGTGTGTAGGCATGCGCCATGGTGGTTCCCCTGCGGTTCGCGCGGGTGGTGGTCGCGAGCTAGAGCTCGTGCGGATAGATGTCGAGCGCGCGATTCCACGCCCGGAGCTTCTCGATGCGCTTCGCTTTGTCCTTCGGCATCTCGAACGGCCGGCGGCCGCGGGCGTCGACGATCAGGCCGACCACGCCGCCGCGCACCGAGGCTTCGATCGCCTTGCCCTTGCCGGCGCCCATGTCGTAGCCGCGCTCGGGTTCGATCGTGACCGTGACCTGGGTCGAGCCGTCGGCGGGCAGGGGCAACAGTGCCATGTCGCCGGCGCGCACATTCGCGACCAGCGGCTTGCCGTCGGGGCCCATCAGCTTGACCGTCACGCAGGGCGAGCCGTCCTTCGCCGAGCCCACCGGCGCGATCACGCTGCCGAGGCGGATCAGGCAATCGCGGTCGAATACCTGGGTCGCGGCCTCCTCGTGGACGGTCGCGAGCACGCCGAGCTGCGGCATCATGAAGATCGAGTCGACTGCGAGCTCGGTCACGAACTCGGGCAGGAACGCGTCGATCATCATGAGCGCCGATTGCACGCGGCGCGGCGCATGCGACAGCACGCCACCCGAGCCCACGAGCAGGTCGAGGGTGGCGAGATTGACCAGCGTCGAGCCCGACTCGCCCTGCTCGAACACGTCGGAGATCGTGCGCTGCTGCTGCACGCCCTTGAGGCCGACCGCGAGCGCCTTGTGCTGGACGAATGCCAGGCGCAGGGCCTCGCGCGCGATCGCCTGCTCGATTGCGAGCTCCTCGAGCGAGTCCGGGATCGTGGTCGGGCGGATCATCTTGTTCTTGATCCGGTTGCGCAGCGAGACCTCGTCCACCGGGAACGACACCCAGCGCAGGATGTTCTCGAGGCCGGCCTCGGCCATGACGTTCGACACCGAGTAGCTCATGCCCAGGTTCGCGCTCACCGTGCGATTGAAGATCTCCTGAAAGACCGAGAACACGTCGGTCGTGGCGCCGCCGATGTCGACGCCGACCACCGTGATGCCCTCGCGCTTGGCGATCTTCTCGATGATCAGGCCGACGGCGCCCGGCGTCGGCATGATCGGCTGCGAGCTCCAGGTCATGAGCTTCTTGTAGCCTGGCGCGTGCGCCATCACGTGCTCCATGAACAGCTCGTGGATCGCGTCGCGCGCGGGCTTCAGGTTCTCCGCCTCGGCGGTCGGTCGCAGGTTGTCGACGATCAGCAGCGCGGTCTTGTCGGCGAGCCGGTCGTGGATGATCCTGCGCGCCTCCTCCTCCGCGTTGCCGGCGTAGATCACGGGCAGCTCGTAGCCGGTGCCGAGGCGGGCCTTGGGATTCGCCGCGGCGAGCAGCTCGGCCATCTCCGCCACGCTCTTGATCGCTCCCCCGTCGGTGCCGCCGGAGAGCAGGATCATGTCCGGCCGGAGCTGGCGCAGGCGCTGGATCTTCTGGTGCGGACGGCGGCCGTCGTTGATCGCAATCACATCCATCACGATCGCGCCGGCGCCGAGTGCCGCGCGCTGCGCGCTCTCGCCCGTCATCTGCATGACGAGGCCGAACACCATCATCTGGAGCCCGCCTCCGGCCGACGATGTCGAGAGGTACAGGTCCACGCCCTCGTCCCCGGTTTGCGGGGTCACGATGCGCTCGCCGTCGAGGATCTTGCGGCCGCGCAATTCCTCGACCTCCCGGACCGCGTTGAGCACCCCGCGCGTCACGTCCTCGAACGGGGCCTCGACCGTGGTCGGGGCCTCGCCGCGGGTGACCAGGCGGTACGCGTCGCCCTGCTTCTCGATCAGGATCGCCTTGGTGGTGGTGGATCCGCAGTCGGTCGCGAGGATGGACCGGATCTCGGGAGAGGCGCTCATGCGTC
>JBDTYW010000130.1:0-6299 GCA_040005445.1 Candidatus Eiseniibacteriota bacterium | reverse complement strand
CGAGAGCATCTTCGACGGCGTCTACGCCGAGCTGCCGTGGAACCTGCGCGAGCAGCGCGACTGGCTCGTCGCCGAGGGCGGCGACCACGCGAAGGACGAAGGGAGATTCCCCCTGTGAGCATGATGCCGCCGACCGGCGGGCCGCGACCGGGCATGCCGCCCACGACGCCGCGGGACCCGAACGACGATCCGATGGCCGTGGCCGCGCGCGCCGAGAGCGAGGAACGCGCCCGCGCGATGCGCGCGCAACTCGATCGCGAGGCCAAGGCGCGCCGCTTGCGCCGCATCTCGATCCTGCTGCTCCTGATCGCGATCGCCGCCGCCGCGGTGTGGTACCTGATGCCGCACCCGGGCACGAAGCCGAGCGTCGCGTGGGAGCGCCGTATCCCGCCCGGCGTCAAGATTACGGGGCCTTCGATCGGCGTGAGCCCGAACGGCAAGTGGTTCGCGCTGGCGTGGGCCGAGGGCTCGAAGGTGTGGTACGTGCGCGGCACGTCCGAGATGAACGGATCCCTCAGGCTCGACGCCCCGGTTGCGTTCTCGGACACGACGCGCCCGTTCGCGGCTTTCGACGAGGATCCGCCGAAGGCCGCGGTGAGCAACGACGGAAACCTCGCGATCGCGTGGATGACGAGGCCGCTCGATCGGGCGGAGGGCTCGGTGATCGCCGTCGCGCGCCCGGACCTCGAGCACGATGGGCGCGTCGCGCTGGCGCAGATCGAGGGGGAGAGTGCCGACGGCTTCCTCTTGTGCGAGTCGGTCGCCTACGACGACGATGGCGGCCTGGTCGCGACCTGGATCGACGGCGGCCCGGCGCAGGAATCCAAGGGCGAGGTCGGCAAGCTGCAGTGCGCGGTCGCCGGCCCGCAGGGCGCGTTCGAGTCGGTGACCACGCTCGCCGACGGCGCGTGCTCGTGTTGCCGCACGTCGATGTCGTGGCTCGGACCCGAGCGCTTTGCCATGACCTACCGCGGCGTTGCCGAGGGCAACGTGCGCGACATTCGCTTTGCCGTGCTCCACGACGAGGGCGAGGACGGCAGCGGCCCGTCGCTCACCCGCGACTCGCATGGCGTCGTGCGCAACGACCACTGGTCGATCGAGGGCTGCCCGTCCGAGGGTCCGACGGTCGCGGCCATGGGCGAGAAGTCGGCGTGGGTCACCTGGTACACCGAGGGCGATCCGCGCGGCCTCTACCTCGCGCGGCTCGAGCCGCGCCGCGGCGACGGCGGCCTGCGCTGGCAGACGACGGAGACGCTCGTGGTCGACCCGCGCAAGGAGGCGCGCCACCCCGCGATGGCCACCCTGTCGTCGGGCCGCCCGTTCGTGACGTTCGAGGGCCCGACCCCCGAGGGCGGTCGCGCACTCTATGCGCGCGTGTTCCGCGGCAAGGCGCTGACGCCGGCCGAGCGTTTCACCACCGCAAACCGCGCGCAGCGCCCCGTGCCCGCCCGCTGGGGCCGAAACGGCGTGCTGATCGCCTGGCAGGAAGTGGACGAGCAGGGCCCGAGGATTGCGTTGGCGGAGTGGAAGGGGCTCTAGCCCGTCGCCACCGCGTGCGCCGCCAGCGCGTCGGCGTACGCGGCCGGCAACCCGTGATGCCTTAGCCCCGCGACGATCGCGTCGCGGTACGCCGCCGAGGGGAGCCCCTCGGGCAGCGGGCGAATCACGTAGGTCAGGCAGGGCACGACCTCGCCCGACTCCAACCGCACTTCGACATGCACCCGGTCGTAGAGATTCGACGCCTCGTCGGGGCCATCGTAGCCCTCGTATCCGTCGAGCGTCGCGTAGTGCTCGGGCGTGATCTCGAACACCGCGCCCCACACGGTCCCGCCCTCCTCGGGCTCGACCGTGCCGACGGCGCCCGCCCAGTCCCGCCCGTAGCCCCGAAAGCGCAGCGCATGGTCCGCCAGCGAGGCGCGCCCGACCACGCGGTGGCCGGGGCAGCGCTGCGCCATCTGGACCGGATTGAGGTTCGACCCGTAGGCGAAGTAGAGTGGGGGCGTCCCGCTGGCGTTCATGACCCGGAGAGTAGCCAACGATGAGCTCGACTCCAAGCCTGTCCGTGTCGTTGCTGCTGGCGTTGATCCTCGCGGCCGGCGCCGCGCCCGCAAAGACCCCGCTCCCAGGGAAGGCGACCATGACCGACTTCAGCGCGCTCGAGCGCACGATCCGCGACACCTGGGACTTTCATGATCCGGCCACGTCTGAGCAACGCTTCGTGGCGATGCTCGATTCGGTGACGGGCGACCGGGCCGCACACGCGATCGTCCACACGCAGGTGGCGCGCGCGCAGGGGCTCCAGCGCCAGTTCGACGAGGCGCAGGCCACGCTCGACACCGTCGAGCAGGCGGTGGCCGCGCTGCCGCCCGGCCGCCCGCAGATCCACGCCCGCGCCCGGCTCGACATCGAGCGCGGTCGCGCGTTCAACTCGGCCGGCGACCCCGGTCGCGCCCGGCCGCTGTTCGAGGAGGCGTTCGCCGAGGCCGACTCAGCCATGCAGCCCGCGCTCGCGGTCGACGCCGCGCACATGGTCGCGATCGCCGCCGCGAACGACAGCGCCGCCGGCGACGCACTCGCGTGGAACGAGCGCGCGCTTGCGATGGCCGAGTCCTCGAGCAACCCCGAGGCGCGGAGCTGGCGCGCGTCGCTGCTCAACAACCTCGGCTGGACCTACCACGACGCGGGCGACTTCCCGAAGGCGCTTGGGCTGTTCGAGCGCGCGGTTGCCGCGCGCAAGGAGGAGGGCGACGCCCGCAGCGTGCGCGAGGCGCGCTGGATGGTCGCGCGCTGCCTGCGCTCACTCGGCCGGCTCGACGACGCGCTGGCCCAGCAGCGCGCGCTCGAGAAGGAGTGCGCTCTTTCCGGCGAGCCGGATGGCTACGTCTTCGAGGAACTGGGCGAATGCCTGTACGCGCTCGGCAAGAAGGACGAGGCGAAGCCCTGGTTCGCGAAGGCGCACGACGAGCTCGTGCAGGACCCGTTCCTGCGCTACGACGAGCCGCAGCGGCTGGAGCGGCTGCAGGAGCTCAGCGGGCGGTAGGGGGAGGCCGCCTCATCGGCCCTGCCCGTGCCCTTCGGCGGTCCTGTCGGCAGGCGTCATTCCGAGGATGACGTCGACCTCGGCCAGGCCCGCGGCCGCTATGACATCCGGGCGATCAACCATCCTGCGAATCGTCGCACGTTGCGCGCGGGCATCAACCGCATGCCCGCGGCGCAACTCCGCGATGGTCAGACGCTCGCGCACCGGGAGTTCGATCAGGACCTTGGTCACCAACTCCTCCGCCCACATTCCGGTCTGGCCAAGGACGACCGAGTAGCAGGCGGCGGCCGAATCGGCTCGCCCCAGGTCCTCGAAGGCACGCGCCCGCAGCCAGTTTGCGGCCGGTCGTCGAATCATCAGGGATCTCTCGGGAGTCTGGTCCGCCAGGGCCACGGCCGACTCCTTCAAGACCTCCGAGGGCCGACCCTCCAGGCTCGCGGCCCAGGCCCGAAGCAGCGCCGGGGCGGAGCTGAGCATGCGCGGCCTCGTTGCGAAGCGCTGTTCGAGGTCCGTGGCGATGCTGCGCGCCCGGTCCGGCCTCCCGTCGAGCAGAGCCTGAAGCCCCTCGGAGATCTCGGCATCCAGCGAGCCGTCGGGAACGGGATTCCGCGGCGCTGCGCCCAGCGCCGATCCATAGACCAGCTGCATGATGGCCTGGCGCGAGTAGGAGAGGTGGGCCTGCGAAGCGTCCCCGCCCTTCTTCGATTCCGTCACGGCACTAGCGAGGACTTCCCATGCCTGCTGGACCTGCCCGCGATTCGCAAGGCGCCCGGCGAGCGCCGCCCGGGCCTGGATCTGCATCGGGTCTCCGGGGTCGAGATCCGCCAGTAGGCGATTGGCGAAGCGGTCGATCGCGGGGCCATCGCGCCGGAAGGCCGCGACGTTCATGAGGCAGAGCGCGCGCAGGGACGGGTTCTCGATCGGCTCGGCAATGGCCTGTGCGGAGTCCGCCCGCCCGACGGCGAGCTGGAAATCCGCGAGATTGCTGCGAAACCCGGAGGAGTGATCCGCGCCGGGGACGAGAAGCGGCCGGGTGAGAGCGATCGCCTCATCGAACCGCCCCACGTCGCCAAGCGAGCCCGCGAGATTCGCCTGGGTCGAAATCCCTGGACCTTCGCGGGCAACCCGCTCGTTCAGCCGGAGGGCAGCCTCCTTCTCGCCCGAGAGGCTGTAGATGTTTCCCTGGAGGTACCACATCGAGACTGGTTCCGATTCCGGCCAGAGGCGAAGGGCGCGCTCGAACGCCACCACGGCCGAGTCCCGCTGGCCCAAATTGCCGTAGGAGACCCCCAGCCCGTTCCAAGCCTGCTTGAACGTCGAGTCCCGCCTCGTCGCGAGGCGATAGAGGACTCCAGCCTCCCGGGTGTCCCCCCGGGCGGCAGCTTCGCCTGCCATCCGGAAAAGGTGCCACGCCGCGAGGTCGGCAGTGAGGACGCCTTTGCCCTGCTTCGTGCTGAAGGACTTGCGGGACGCGATGGAGGCCGCATGCGGCTCGAGGGTGGCCCGGGCTTTTGCAACCGCCCGCTCCACCCCGGGAAGGACCGACTGGCCTGCCGGCACGTTTTCGCTGATCGAAAACAGGACCGAATCCCCGATCGCCTGGACGGCGCGCAGGCTGAAAACCCCGCCCTCGCTCGCGCGAGTGTAGCTTGCGATCAGGACACTCTTCGCGTTGGCGCGGTCGGCGACTTCCTTCGCGAGATCAACGGAGATCGTGGAGCTCTCGGGTTTGACGGCGGAGTGGAGCACGGCGATAACCTCTTCCTGCGTGAGGGCTCCCAGGGATTTGGACTGATCGAAGTCGGATTGGATGAGCGAACGGATCGACGCAGCCGTCGTCTCGTCGCGGGGACTCGTCTCGACATCGGCGATCACGAACCATGCTCGCTTGCCCTCGGCTAGGGCTTCCGCAGGGCGGCGCGCGCGCGGTTGGAGCACGAAGAACCAGGCCAGCGCGGCCCCGGCCACCACGACGGCGGCTGCTGCGGACCAGCGGAGCCAGGGATGTCTTTGCGCCTGGGGGACGGGCGATGGCGCCGGCTCGGCGCCGGCCTGCGCCCGCACGCCCGGCGTCTCCCCGGCCTGGGCCCTCAAAGCCTCTCCGCACTCCCGCACGAACTCCGCCACCGTCGCCTGCCGATCCGCCGGCGTCGCCGCGAGTCCGCGCAGGATTGCGCGATCGAGGTCGGGTGGCACGGTCGGGCGTACGACGTGGAGCGGCGTGGGCGTGCCCAGCAGCTTCTCACGCAACAGCCGGTCGCTCGAGGTGGAGGCGAATGCCATGTTTCCGGAGATCATCTCGTAGGTGATCAGGGCCAGCGCGTAGAGGTCGCAGCGGCCGTCGACCGCCGACTGCCCGCTCATCTGCTCCGGGCTCATGTAGCGCGGCGTGCCGACGACGGCGCCGGTCTCGGTCAGCGAGCCCGCCTCGGCGCCGGCGAGCGAGCGCGCGATGCCGAAGTCGGCCACGACCGCATGCCCGTCCTGGAGCAGGATGTTCTCGGGCTTGAGGTCGCGGTGGATCACGCCGCGGCGATGGGCGAAGTCGAGCGCACCCCCGACCTCCTCGAGGATCCGTACGGCGCCGCCGAGCGGCAGCGGCCCCTCCGAGTCGAGGCGCTGGCGCAGCGTCGGCCCCTCGACCCGCGGCATCAGGTACGCGATCAGTTGATCCGAGCGAAAGACGTCGAGGATCGGGATGATGTTCGGGTGACGCAATTCGGCGAGCAGGCGCACTTCCCGCAGGAAGCGCTCGCGCTGGTCCGCGTGGACGAGGAACTCCGGGCGCAGGACCTTGGCCGCGACGAGGGACTCGAGCTTCGTGTCGAAGACCTCGAACACCTGGCCGAACCCGCCGCCTCCGATCTCGCCACGGACCTCGAACCGCGCCCCGAGCAAGGCGGCGAGCTGGTCGCGGACCGGCAGCGCGGGCGGATCCAAGTAACCTCCCCGGAGAAGGCAGGACGGCGTCGTGGGGGGCGTCGGAAAGCGAACGGCGGAGAGAGCTTAGGGTGGACGGCTCCCGAGTGTCTAGGAGCGAATTTGGGCGCGGGGACTGGGGATTGGTGGGGAACTGGAACCTGCCCCGGGGCAGGTTGCATGCACCGACTCCGCTCATGCCCTGGGGCATGTTCAGTCGTCTGGATGAACCTACCGGTACGCCGCCTTGACCTGCCCCCAACTGCGAGCGTGGGCGAGGGTCGGCGTCTCGGCGACGCACATCGAGTCGGGATTGTAGAAACAGTCGTCACAGAGATCG
>JBDTYW010000129.1:0-6319 GCA_040005445.1 Candidatus Eiseniibacteriota bacterium | reverse complement strand
GGGCTGCTGCTGTTCACGTCGGGCTCCTCGGGCGAGCCCAGGGCCGCGCTCCATGACGGCGAGCGCCTGCTCACCAAGTACCGCACGCCGCGCCGGCGCCTGCGCACGCTGCTGTTCCTCCTGTTCGATCATGTCGGCGGCTTCGACACGCTGCTGCAGGCGCTCGCGAACGCCGGCGCCGTGATCGTGCCGGAGGCGCGCGATCCCGAGAGCGTGTGCGCCGCGATCGAGCGTCACCGCGCCGAGGTGCTCCCCGCGGCGCCGAGCTTCCTCGGCCTGATGCTGCTGTCGGGCGCGGTCGCGCGGCACGACCTGTCGTCGCTCCGCTACGTCACGTATGGCGCCGAGGTCATGCCGCAGCGCACGCTCGAGCGCCTGCACGCCGCGTTTCCGGGCGTCACGCTGCTCCAGAAGTACGGGCTGACCGAGCTCGGCACGATGCGCTCGCACTCGAGCGCGAACGACTCGCTGTGGGTGAAGATCGGGGGCGAGGGCTTCGCCACCCGCGTTGTGGACGGGCTGCTCGAGATCCGCGCGGCGTCCAGTATGCTCGGCTATCTCAACGCACCCTCGCCGTTCACCGAGGACGGCTGGTTCATGACCGGCGATGCGGTGGAGCAGGACGGCGAGTACTTCCGCATTCTCGGCCGCGTATCCGACCTGATCAACGTGGCCGGGCGCAAGGTCTACCCGGCCGAGGTCGAGGCCGTCGTCGCCGAGGCCGAGAACGTGGCCGAGGCCGCAGTCTCGGGCGAGCCGCACCCGTTCACCGGGGCGATCGTGGTGGCGCGGGTCGCGCTCGAGCGCGACGAGGACCCGCGCGAGGTCGAGCGCCGCGTTCGCGAGCACTGCCGCGGCCGACTCGCGCCCTACATGGTGCCGGCGCGGGTCGAGGTCGTCCCCGCCCAGGAGTTGGTCACCGCGCGCGACAAGAAGGCGCGCCGCACCTCGCCATGAGCGACGTCCGCCCGGTCACGGCGTCGGATCTCGACGCGATCCTGCCGCTGCTCGCGCGCTTCGAGAACCCGCGCATGGGCCGCGAGGACTGGCGGCGGATGCTGTTCGACCTGCCGTGGCCGACGGACGAGGACACGCGCGGGTACGCGCTGTGGGACGGCCCGCGCGCGGTCGGCTTCCTGGGCGCGATCCCCAGCCGGCGCGCCGTCGGAGGGCGCGAGCGGCGGTTCGTGAACCTCTCGAGCTGGATCGTGGAGGACGCGCATCGTTCCGAGAGTTTCAAGCTCGTGCTGGCGGCGCTCGCCGATCGCGCGCGCACGATCGTCAACCTCAGTCCCTCGCCCGCCGCGAGCGAGATCTTCAGCCGCCTCGGCTTCCTGCCGCTCGAGACCGGCCAGGTCCTGGTCCCGCTCCTGTCCACCCCGCTCGACCTCATGCCGGCGCCGGGGGTGCGCGTGCTCAGCCAGCCCGACTCCGTGCGCGACGCGCTGGACGATGCGGGCCAGCGCCGCTTCGACGATCTCGCGGGCACGCGCGCCGCGCAGCTCGCGCTGATCGTGCGCGGCAAGGCATCTCACGTCGTGGCGACGCTCAGCCCGTGGAAGGGCGCTGCGATGCTCTCGCACGTGCAGTACGCCGACGACTGGAACCTCGTGCTGCGGCATGCCTCGCGCGTGGCGCGGGGATTCCGCGGCCGGATCGGGACGTGGGGGCTGCGCATCGATGCCCGGCACGCGCCCGGGCGGCTGCCCGCGTTCTCGGTGCGGCGCGCGCTGCCGCGGCCGCACCTCTACCGCCCCGAGGACGCGTCGATCCCGCCCGCGCTCGTGGACGGGCTCTACACGGAGGCGGTCGGGCTGGCCTGGTCCGAGGCGACGAGCGCCGGGTAGTCGGCGGCGGCGCAGGTGTGGAACGCCTCGGCGTAGCCGGGGCGGCCGAGCAGGCGGCACGAGTTCGAGTAGTTGCGGCGCTCGCAGAGCTCGACGAAGTCGTCGACCTTCATGCCCGACTCGTAGATCCACAGCAGCGCTTCCTGCTCCTCGCGCACGGCGGTCACGTCGCACACCACGGCGGCCGGTGCCAGCGACCACACCTCGTAGCCGAGCACGCGGCACTCGGCGAGCGCTTCGCCCGCGCGCGGGATCGCGTCCGCCAGGATGCGGTTGAGCGTGAAGTGATCGGCGTGGGCATCGGTCAAGAACGGCGTGAACACGAGCCGGGGCGCGAGCCGCGCGAGTTGCGACGCCAGGCGATCGACCAGCGCGTCGGTGCGGTGAAACGCGCGGTTGTCAGCGTCCCAGCACTCCAGCCTGGAGAAACCGGCCGCCTGCGCCACCGCGCGCGACTCGTCCATGCGCACGCTGCGCCGGGCCGCCTCGGGCAAGTCGCGCAGCGCCCAGCCGTCCGACCCGTCGGTCGCCTGCACGCAGGTCACGTTTGCCCCGGCGCGCACGAGCTGCAGCAGCGTGCCGCCGCAGCCGATGACCTCGTCGTCGGGGTGCGGGGCGAGCACGAGCACGTTCGCGCCCGTGTAGGCCGCGGGATCGAGCGTCTCGACCGAGCGCGGGGCGTCGCCGGGATGGCGTGCGGCCCACGCGTCGCGCGCCTCGGCGAACGCGGCGTGCTCGCGCTCGAACGCCGCCGCGCGCTCGGCGCACGGCCCGAGCGGGACCGAGCCACCGAAGACGCCACGCGTGCCGGCGCGCGCGACCACGAGCCACGAGGCACCGTAGGGCGTTCCCTCGCAGCGCTCGACGTCGAAGCCCAGGCGCTCGAGCATCGCGCGCAGGCCCGAGGCGCGATAGCGGCGACCGCGAAACGGGCGTGGCTTCGTCGACGCCCCGCCGCGCACGGATCCGCCCGCGCGCTGGGCCCGCGCGCCCAGCTCGCGGGCGACGCGGCCCGCGAGCTCGGCGACGTCGGCCGGGGAGGCGAGGCTCCACAGGTTCGGCACGCGCAGGACGAGCGGCGCCTGGGGCTTGAGCGCCCTTCTCACCTGCTGGAGCAGCCAACGGTCCCACTCCGTGCGCTCGAGCGCGCCGGCGATCAGCGCCCCGTCGAGCGAAGCGGGCGGCGCGGCGAGCGCGCGGTCCACCTGAGCGACCTCGGGGTCGAACCCGGCCGCGCGCAGCTCGTCCGCCAGCCGCTCGCCCTCGGGCGCGAACACGAGGATGCGTGCCCCCGGTTCCGGGCTGCGGTTGCTCAGGGCCTCGATCAGGGGCGACAGGACGGACGCGGCAGGGCTCAGGAAGCCTCCGGGAAAGGGCAGGGGCGGACGAACCGGACCGGCAGTCTAGGGCCGGACTCGGCCGGGGACAAGGCTCGGGGCCCGCATTTCATGGGCCCAAAGGGGAGCGCGCGGGGTATGATCGCGGCCCCCCTCGAGAACGAGCTCGTTTCCGCCGGAGATCCCCGCCATGCGCCGTATCCTGATTGTCGTGCTTGCCCTCGCGCTCGGATCCGCCGCTCGCGCGGGCGCCGAGCCGCCGCCGACGTTCCTCTCGAACATTTATGCCACGCCATTCGGGTCCTTCGACCAGGTGAGCCAGATGACGCTCGGTCCGGACGGACGCGTCTTCGTGGCCGACGCGTATCGCAACCGGGTCATGATCTTCAACGCCGACGGGACGTACTCGGCGCAATTCGGCACGGCGGGGACCGCGCCCGGCTTCCTAGGGCTTCCCTCCGGGATCGCATTCGACGCGGCCGGGAACATCTATGTCGCCGAGCAATCGAACGCGCGGATCCAGAAGTTCAGTCCGGGCTTTGCTTCGCTCGCGATCTTCACCGTGCCCGGGGGCCCGCCGGCGAGCCTCAACTACCCGTCGAACCTCGCGTTCTCGCCCGACAGGCAGACGCTCTACGTGACCGAACTGCTCGCCCACCGTGTCACGATGTTCGATCTCGCGGGGAACATGGTCGGCCGGGTCGGGGGCCCGGGCTCGGGCAGCGGACCCCTGCAGTTCAGCTATCCGTTCGGGATCGTGGTTGACCCGGCGGGCGACGTGTTCATCGCCGACCAGCGCAACCATCGCATCCAGCACCTGACGGCGGCGGGCGGCTACGTCGGCAGCTGGGGCACGCCGGGAGCGGGGCCGGGAGAGTTCAACAACGTGGTGGGACTCGGGCTGGACGCCGCCGGTGACTTCTACGCCACCGACCAGTTGAACAATCGAGTCCAGAAATTCCGCCACGACGGGACGTTCGTCACCGAGTGGGGCAGCTTCGGGTCCGGGCCGGGGGCGTTCTACAATCCGTGGTGCGTGCTGCCCGTGTCGCCCACGCGAGTCTGGGTCGGGGACACCTACAACTACCGCCTGAGCGTCTTCGAGACGCTGGCCACCCCGGCCAGCCGCGCGACGTGGGGCGCGATCAAGCACCGCTATCGTTGAAACGAAAGAAAGGGGAGCGCCACGCGGCGCCCCCCCCCCCGCGGCTAGATCTGCGACTCAGGCTGCGGCGGCCGGCTTGTGGCGGATCAGCACCGCAGCAATCAGCGACACCACCAGCCCGGTCACGACGGTGCCCAGGAAACTCATGCAGGCGGACGGCAGGGGAGCCATCATCGGCGCCTGTGCGGCCATCGCGGCCTGCACCTGTTCGGGAGCCATGCCCTTCGCCGTGAGCACGCGCGCGCTCATGTCCGCGATGTCCTTGAAGTAGGTGGGGAAGACGAGGGTCATGATCGCGTAGGACCCGACGAAGATGACCGCCCCAGCCACGAGCGACATCACGATGCCGGCCGTCACCTGTTTCCCGTAGGCGAAGCCCTGCTTTCTCGTGTTCTTGAGCATCCACACGAGCAGGATCACTTCGAACGGGATCACCATCCAGAACGTCCACGACATACCCTCGTCCTTGTACCATCCGGTCCAGCCGTGGAGCAGCGTCCAAACGAGTACCAACAAGCCCAGGATCACCCCGGCCTGCACGGCGCTCTTCATGGGAACCTCCCTGGATCGTGGAATTGCGCGCGCGCGGTGGTTCGCGCCCGCTTACAGGCCGACGATCGTACTCCATTTCGCGCCGACGTCCAGACTTGAGGCGCCCCTTCCCCGGAGAGCCCCGCGGGCGTAGGCTCCCGGGGTCCGATTCGCCCAATTACCCGCCCGAGGTCTGCATGCTCCGTCGAAGCATCCTGCTCCCGCTTGCCGGCATCGTCCTGGCGGCCCGGGCCGCCGCCGCGCCCGCGCTGCCCGATACCCCGAAACACCCCGTCGTCGACGTCTATCATGGTCAGTCGGTCGAGGACGACTATCGCTGGCTCGAGAATTCCGCCGATTCGACGGTCCGGCGCTGGAGCGACGCGCAGAACGCCGTCGCCCGTGGCTTCCTCGACACGATCCCCGAGCGCGCCGACATCCTGCGCCGCGTCGAGGAACTCGCCCGCAGCCGGACGCCGCGCTACTCCGGGCTCGTGGTCCGCGGCGGGACGACGTTCGCGGTCAAGGACCAGCCGCCCCTGCAACAGCCGCTGATCGTAGTGCTGGGCTCGGTCGACGACACCACGAGCGAGCGCGTCGTGGTCGACCCGAACCGGATCGACCCCAGCGGCGAGACCACGATCGACTTCTACACGCCCTCGCTCGACGGCGCAAAGGTCGCGGTCTCGCTCTCGAAGGGCGGCACCGAAGATGGCACGGTCCATGTCTTCGACGTCGCGACCGGCGCCCGCCTGCCGGACGAGCTGCCGCACGTCAACGGCGGGACCGCCGGGGGCGCCGTCGCGTGGAACGCGGACGGCAGCGGGTTCTGGCGGACGCGCTATCCGGGGGCGGGCGAGCGCCCGGACGCCGACCGGGATTTCTACCAGCAGGTGTATTTCCACCGCCTCGGGGACCCGGCGAGCGCCGACCGCTATGTCCTCGGCAAGGAATTCCCTCGCATCGCCGAGATCGCGCTCGAGACCTCGGACGACGGGCGCTTCGTCGTGTGCGACGTCTCGAACGGCGACGGCGGCGAGCACGCGTTCTGGCTCTCCGAGTCCGCCGGCGCGTTCCGCGAGCTCACGCGCTTCGCCGACCGCTGCGTCAAGGCGGAGTTCGGCGACGGGGCGCTCTACCTGCTCTCGCGCGCGGGGGCGCCGAACGGCAAGCTGCTGCGGCTCGCGCTGCCGGGCGGCGCGCTGGCGAACGCGCGCGTCGTCGTCCCTGCGGGACGCAACGCGATCGAGGGCTTTCTCCCGGCGGGGAACCGGCTCTATGTCGAGGACATGGTCGGCGGCCCGTCGGCGATCCGCCTGTTCAGCGCGCTCGGCCGGCCGGCGGGCGCCGTGCCGCTCCCGCGGATCAGTTCGGTCGGCGGCATGGTCCGCGCCGGCGGGGACCGAGCGCTCATTCGCACCGAGAGCTACACCTCGCCC
>JBDTYW010000128.1:0-6335 GCA_040005445.1 Candidatus Eiseniibacteriota bacterium | reverse complement strand
GTGCGCACCGACGGGGATGGCCGCGCGCGACTCCGCCTCACTTCGGCCAACGGCGCCGAACTAGATCTTCACCAGCTTGCTGCGCAGGGACTCCGAGCCGGCGGTTACGAGCACGTGGTAGACGCCCGCGCGCAGGTTCGCGCCGTCGATCGTGACGTCGAGCGAGCCACTTGCGACCTTGCCCGACGCGATCGAGCGCACCAGGCGTCCCGAGTTGTCGTAGAGCGCCACGCGATAGTCGGCGCCCAGCAGGCGCGCCGGCACCGCCAGTGCGAGCGCGGTGCTGCCCACGAACGGCGAGGCCATGCGACGGATCGCGAACTCGGTGGAAACGGCCGAGCCACCGCCGTACGCGACGTATCCGAGCACGTTCTCGTTGCCGCGCAGGTCGACCTGGCGGATCTCGTAGCCGATCACCCCGGTGTGCGCATCGTTGTCGACGAAGCGATACGAACCCGCCGCGCCGAGTTGCGCCGGCACGATGCTGGCCGAGGCCAGCTCGTACGCTCCGACGCCGAGCTTGCGATAGACGTTGAATCCGACCACCTGGTCCTGCGCCAGGGTGGCCCACGTCACCGCCACGCCATTGCCGCTCTCGTCCGCGACCGCGTCGAGCGTCTGCAATTGCGCCGGCACGCTCTGGCCGAAGCCGTAGATGATCACGACCTCGCCGGCGTCGCTGCGGGTCTGGTTGAAGGAGTCGCTGCCCGGGACGCCCATCGCGAGCTCGAGCTTGCCGTCGAAGTCGAGGTCGCCCATGTCCATGATCGAGCCGGCGCGGTCGCCTGACCATGCGCCAATGATGCGCACGTTCAGGGAACTCGTGACGTCGTTGATCATGTCCGGCGTCGAGCTGCGAAGACCGCCGAAGTACAGGTAGACCTCGCCGCACGAGAGCCGCGAGTTGGCGTTGCCGTCCGCCAGCGTGGCTTCGAACGCGAGATCGTCCTTGCCGTCGCCGTCCATGTCGCCGCCGACCAGGGCGTTGCCGAGGAGGTCGCCGGCCTCGGTGCCAAGCCAGCCCTTGCCGATGCCCGCAATGCCCGCGAGCAGGTCGGTCGCGGCCGGCCACGAGCCGCGCGCCTTGCCGTAGACCAGGTAGACCTCGCCCGAGTTGATCTTGGCGTTCGAGATGCCGTCGCCCAGCGGCTCGCCGATCACGAGGTCGCCATAGCCGTCGCCGTCATAGTTCGCGACCGCCACGCCGGTGCCCGCGTTGTCGCCGCTATCGGCGCCGTAGACCACGGCGTCGGTGCTGGTGGCGAGGTCCTTGTACGAGCCCATCGAGAGCCTGGAGCGGCCCCAGATCACGGCCACTTCGCCGCCCTGGGCGCGGGCGTTCGCCGGACCGGCGCCGTTCGGCACGCCGATCACGATGTCGTCGAAGCCGTCGCCGTCAAGGTCGCCGGACGCGAGCGAACGGCCGGCCAGGTCGCCGGCGTCGGCGCCGTCGATCAGCACGACCGACCCGAGGTCGACCGCGCCGCTCTCCGGCCGCGGGCCGCCCCACAGCAGGTTCACGCCACCGCTGGAGTTCCGTGCGTTCGCCGGGCCGTCCATGCCCGAGCCGCCGATCAGGAGGTCGTCGAGCCCGTCGTTGTCGATGTCGCCGACCGCAAGCGCGATGCCCGAGTTGTCGAAGGGATCCGCGCCGTAGACGACCACGTCGCGCTGCGTGACCGACGTGAGTCCCGTCCATGCCGCGCGCGTGCGCCCGTAGAAGATGTAGACCTCGCCGCAATCCTGGCGAATGTTGCCGGGACCGTCGCCGAGCCCGGCGCCGATCGCCAGGTCCGCGAAGCCGTCGCCGTCGAAGTCGCCCGCGACCACGAACGTGCCGGTCTGGTCGCCGGTGTCCGCGCCGTCGATGTGCACGTCGGACTGCGTGAGCAGGTCCTTGGAGGCTCCGAGATTGGCGCGCGTGTTGCCCCAGATGATGTCGACCGCACCGGAATTCGGGAGGATGTTGCCCACGCCGTCGGTGCCGATCGAACCGATGATGATGTCGTTGTAGCCGTCACCGTCGAGGTCGGCCATGGCGACGGACCGGCCGGTGACGTCGAACCCCTCGGCGCCAAAGACGGTGAAACCCGCGTTCGTGCGCAGGTCGATATCGAGTGCCTGGGCCTGGGGAGCAATGCCGGCAGTCAAAAGCGCGCCGAGAAACAGCGCGACGTAATTCCAACGTCTCATCGGATCCCTCCTCGAATCGAGGACATGCAGAGTTCGGGTTACGCGGAAAGCAGGGTGTTGCGAAGCACGGACGGGGGGAGAAAGGACTCAGGCGCGGCGGCGGCCCGCGCTGACCCTCCTTTCGGATGAGAAAGATAAAGCCGCAAAAATCAGGATCCATCGAGATTTTCCAGCGGCGTGAGGCTACACCCGACCCCGAGAATAGTCAATGAAACCAGCGTCAAGATGCTGTCAGCCCCAGGCGCTCGGGCCGGCTCGTGCTGGCTTCCTCGCGCCGCGCGGCCGGGAACGTGCCGTGCGCCCGGTCAGGGACGCGGCACGATGTCGCGAACCAACATCATGGGATCATTCACTTTGAGAGCCGAGGTCGAGAGGTACGACTGGGCGTAGCGCGCCCCGATGGCCCCCGCGTCCCGGCGGGCGTAGACGTCGAACCAATCGAGGATCGAGGCCGGGCCGCTCGCCGGACGGGGCTTTTCGGGGTTCGAGAACTGGCTCTTGTGCGCCTCGAGCGCCCGGCGCCAGTCCTCGTACTGGTCGCTGACGTCGACCAGGAACGTCGGCGGCGTCCCGGCGGGCAGAAAGTAATAGAAGATCGCCTTCGCCTGCCACGGCTCGCCCTCGATCGGCATCTTGCGCAGGTGCGAGAAATTGTAGCCCTGGGAGACCAAAATGCCGGTCTTGAAGTGGTCGTTGTGTCCCAGCCCTCGGCCGATCGGAAGGTCGTAGTACGGGGCAAAGATGACCTGGGGCCGATGCTTGCGGATCACCTGCGCGACCTTGCAGCGGTTTTCGAACGTGTCCTCGACCCGGCAATCTCCCATGTCGAGCGTCTCGCGCACGTCGAGCTTGAGGATCGTCGCCGCCTCGGCGCACTCCCGGTCGCGCTCCTCGGGCGTTCCCCAGCCCATGTCCCCGCGCGTCATGTCGATGATGCCGGTCGTGTAGCCGAGCGATTTCATCTTGAGCAGCATGCCCCCGCATCCGATTTCGGCATCATCGGGGTGGGGTCCGAATGCGAGAAGGTCGATCGCCATGCGCGGCATCCTAGGGAATGGGGTGGTGGCCTGACCAGCGAAACCCGGGATTGCCGATTTGGATGCGCCTCGCGTTCGCGGGTTGCGCGCGCTTCCGGGGAATTCGCGACGCTGCGCACTCTGCTGTTGTCCGCGCCGCCATCGCTGCCCGAAGATACCCCCCGTTCCCACACCCGATCCACGCCCGCCAGGGAGGTTTGCGATGGAAGACCAACCGCCCGAATCGCCCACGCCCACGCTTGAGCCCGCGCCCGGGCCAGTCGCGGCCGATCCCGTGATTCCCTGGGAAGCGGACGATTCCCCGTGGGCATCGCGCCTGGTCGCGACGATCCAGCTCCTGTTCACGCGGCCGCGCGAGGCATTCGCGAGCGTCCCGCTCGACGGCGACCTGCTCAAGCCGTTCGTGTTCGCGCTGGTTGTGGGCTCGATCGGCTTCTCCCTGAACCTGCTGTGGGAAGGCCTCGTGCGCGGGGCGATGCACGACCTGATGGCCCGCACCGGGGGTACGCCCCGGTTCGAGCTGCCGCTCGTGGCGATCCCGTTCATGGCCCTGTTCTCGCCCGCGCTGGTCGCCCTCGCCGTGGTCTGCACGGCGGCGATCGATCACCTGTTCCTCTTGATCGTGGGCGGCGCGAAGCGCGGATTTGGCGCGACCACGCGCGCGGTTTGCTACGGGTTCGCCGCCCAACTGCTGCTGGCGCTTCCCTTCTGCGGCGGGTTCTTCGCGGGGATCGCGGGTCTGGTGTTCTCGATCGTCGGGTTCTCGGCGGTGCACCGGATCTCGGTCGCCCAGGCGGCGCTCGCCGTGCTGCTGCCGGTCCTCCTGTGCTGCGCCTGCATCGCGCTTGCCCTCGTCACCTACGGAACGGCGTTCCTCGGCAGCTTCGGGTCCGGCGCGCTGATGAAATGAGCGCGAACTTCGCCTCCTGGGGGCTCTCGTTTCGCCGGGCCGGCCCGCGGGATCGCTCGCTCGCCTGGGTCCTGGCGTTCGCGGCCGCGTCGATCGCGGCGCTCTCGCCCTGGCTCCCGGTGCTCGCCCGGTTCGCCCCGGCCTGTCCGCTGCACGCGTGGACCGGCGTGCCCTGCCCCGGTTGCGGCACGACGCGCGCCGTCCTCGCGCTCGTGCGCGGCGACGTCTCAGGCGCGCTCGCGTGGAACCCGCTGGCGACGCTCGCGCTTGCCTTCGGGGTCGGGGCCGCGGCGCTCGCCCCGGCGTGGGTCGCGTTGCGCGGGCCGATGCCCGTGCTGGTTCCCGTGTTGCCGGCGCGGGCGCGCGCCCTCCTGGTCGCGCTGATCGCGCTCGACTGGGCCTATCTCGTGATGCGGGGAGTCTGACATGGACCTGCCGGAAGACGCCGCCCTGCTCCGCATCTTCGTCGGCGAGGCCGATCGCCACGGCGGCCGCCCGCTGTACGAGGCAATCGTGCTCGAGGCGCGCGAGCGCGGGCTCGCGGGCGCGACCGTGCTGCGCGGCCTGCTCGGCTACGGGGGCTCGTCGCGGCTCCACACCGCGAAGGTCCTGCGGCTGTCCGACGACCTGCCGATCGTGATCGAGATCGTCGACCAGGAAACGAAGCTCGAGCAACTCCTACCGTGGCTCGACGAGGTCGTGGTCGACGGCCTGGTGACGCTCGAGCGCGTGCGCGTGAAGCGCTATGCCGCGACCAGCCGGAAGCCGCGCGCGTGAGCGCGATGTCATCGACCTGGATCGGCATCGCGCTCGGCGGCGCGCTGGGCTCGCTCCTGCGCTACGCGTTCGGCGGCTGGATCCAGCACGCCTCGGGCGGGACGTTCCCGTGGGGCACGCTGGCGATCAACGTGGCCGGTTGCGCCGCGATCGGGGCGCTGACCGCCTACGCCGATCGCGGAGGCCTGCTCTCGCCGGCGTGGCGCATGGCGCTCCAGGTCGGCGTGCTCGGGGGCTTCACCACGTTCTCCTCGTTCGGCCTCGAGACCTTCCGGCTCGTGAGCGACGGCGACTTCGGCCGCGCGGCCGCGTACTTCGGCGCGACCAACGCGGCGGGCTTCGCGGCGGTCTGGATCGCGTACCGCCTGATGGAGCGGGCCTGAGATGGCGCGCGCCAAGTCCAAGCGCCTGGTCGACCTGCTGACGCTGCTGCTGTCGGCCCGCTACCCGGTCTCGCGCGCCGCGATCCGCGGCCTCGAGGGCTACCCGCGCGGCGAGGAGGCGTTCCATCGCCAGTTCGAGCGCGACAAGGTCGCACTGCGCGAACTCGGGTTTCCGGTGGTCGAGGTCGGCGACGAGGATCGCGACCCCGGCTACCTTTTGCAGCGCGCGCGGCTCAAGCTGCCCGAGGTGCGGCTCACGCCCGAGGAGACGGTCGCGCTCGCGCTCGCGCGCCGCATCGGCGGGTTGCACGCGCTGGTCGGCGGAAACGTGCGCCAGGCGCTCGGCAAGCTCGGCATGGTGGGGGCCACGGTTCCCTCCTCCGCCGACGTGGCGCTGGTCGCTCCGCCGGCGCGTTCCAGGGCCGAGGAGGACCGCCTGCGCGCGCTCGAGAGCGCGATCGCGCGCGGTCACCGCGTGCGCCTGCGCTACCGCGCGCTGGGTGCGGACGCCGTGAGCGAGCGCGAGGTCGATCCCTATGGCCTCTACGTGCACGGTGGCGCGTGGTACCTGGTGGGGCACGATCACCTGCGCGGCGCCACCCGCACGTTCCGCACCGGGCGCATCGAGAAGCTGGCGCGCGTCACGCGCGGCACCGGCGCCGACATCGTCGCGCCCGGCGGATTCCGCATCGAGGACTACGTCGAGCGCATGCTGTGGGGCGGCTGGAAGGGCGTGGTCGAGGACGCGGTCGTGCGCTTCGAGCCGTCGGATGCGTGGCGGGTGAGCCGGCTCGCGGGGCCGCGCGTGACCGTCAAGCGCGCTCCGGACGGCGGGCTGCTGGTCCGCTTCCTGCGCGCGAACCCGGACGCTCTCCTGTCGTGGGTCGCGACGCTCGGCCGGGGCGTGACCATCGAGGGTCCCGCGCCGCTACGCGCCGAGGCCCGCAAGTTCTTCGAGCGCGTCGAGCGCGCGCATCGGGCGCGCTGATGGCCCACGCGCCCGAGCACATCCCGCGCCTGCTCGCGCTCGTGCGC
>JBDTYW010000127.1:0-6353 GCA_040005445.1 Candidatus Eiseniibacteriota bacterium | reverse complement strand
CGTCCGTCGTCGAGGACGTAACCCTCCGCCCAGTCGGGGCGCCACTTCCAGGGCTGGTCGGGATGTTCCCACGCGGACTTCGACTCGAGCGCGATCTTGCGACGGCCGAAAACCGCGCCGCCCACGAGTCCGAAGCCCACGAGCGAGAACGCGAGGCCGATCGCGCCCAGGGCGAGCGCGCTCTCGATATCGCCGGCGGCCCACTTCGCGGGCGCGACCCCGAGCGCGAACACCCCGAAGGCCGCGAATGGCAGTCCGAACAGCACGAGGAACGCGAGCGCGCCCAGCGTCTCGCGCCCGCTGTAGGGCCGGGCGCCGTAGCGGCCGGGCGTGGCCTCGGTCATGGGGCGCGGGGTGGCGCGGCGACTCGAGTTGCCCTTGAGGATCGTGAACGCCATGTCGAAACTCCCGGAACGGGTCCAATCGGCGTTATCGGCGGGTTTTCGAGGCGGCTTGACCCGCGCGGACCCGGCCGCCGGGCCCCATTTTCGCAAGGCCGGAAACCTGCGGGCGTCCCCGCGCGTAACACCCCCCATGAAAATGACCCAATTGCCAATCCGGTCATCCGGCCGGGGGGCCCCCGAACCCGCCGGGACCCGGGCCCGCATCCTCGACGCCGCCGACCGGGCGCTGGCGGGGACCGGATACCGCCACATGCGGATCGAGGACCTGGCCCGCGCCGCCGGCATCGCCAAGGGCACGGTCTACCTCTCGTTTCCGAGCAAGCAGGAGATCGCGCTCGCGTGCATCGACCGCATGGCCGGGCGCGTGCTCGAGCGCATGCGTGCGCTCGCGGCCGGATCGGGCCCGCCGGCAGATCGGCTGGCGCGCATGCTGGTCGAACGCGTGCTGGTGCGCTTCGACTACGCGCGCGAGCACTCGGCCAGCGTCGACGAGATCCTGGGCGCGATCCGGCCGGCCCTGCTGGAACGCCGCGCCGCGCACTTCCGCTCCGAGAGCCGCGTCCTCGCGGAGGTGCTCCACCAGGCGCGCGGAATGTCCGGGCCCGCTGCGCGCGAGACCGCCCACGCCATGGTCCTCGCCACCAACGCCCTGTTGCCGTACAGCCTCGGGGTTCGCGAAATGGCCCGCCGCGCGGAGATCGCGCGGCGGGCAAGACGCGTCGCCGACCTCATCGTTCGTGGAGCACTCGCCCAGGAGCCCGCGTCCGCACGGGGAACGAAGGGGACAGCGTGACCGCCCTCCGGCCGTCCATGGGACTCGCCCTGGCAACTCTCCTCGTCGGAGGAACCCTTGTCCTCGGCGGATGTGAGAAGAAGGCAGTCATGACGTTCGACGGATCCCCGGCGCAGGTCCGCGAGGAACTCGACCTGCTGCACTCCGCCCTCGAGGAAGGCCACCCGGCGCTCTACGAATCCGTGACCCGGGGGAAGTTGGACTCCCTGTTCGCGCAGGCCCTGACCGACTCCACCGTGTCTCTTCGGGACTACCAATTGTCGCTCTGCCGGCTGGTCGCGCGCATCGGCGACGGACACACGCAGGTCCTGATGCCGAAGGACAGCCTCGACCGCCTGGACGAGAGCGCGACGGCGTTTCCATTTCGGGTGGCCGTGATCGGGGGCGAACTATTCGTCGATCGCAACCTCTCCGACGTACCGGACAGCGAGTTTCTCGGGGCGCGAATCGACAGCATCAATGGGCATCCGACAACCGAGTTCATTGCGACCGCGGTGGCGATCTCCTCGAGCGACGGCGCGAACCGGACGAATCCCATCCGCCGGCTCGGGGCCATTCGCCTGATGACTCGATCCTATGCGTGCATCTATGGAATCACGCGTTCCTATCGCATCCGCTACACGCCGTACCAGGCCCGACTTTCCCGCACCCGCACGCTGGCCGGCATCTCGTTCGACGAGGTGCTCTCGCGCATGCGAGAGCGTTATCCGTCGCTTGCCGACCGTCCACCCGCCAGTTTGTCCTACGAGACGGGGGCGCGAGCAGCACTCCTGCGCATCCGCGACTTCGATCAGGACCACTACAGGGAGTCCAAGCTCCCGTTCTCGGTCTTTCTGGATACGACGTTCGCGAGCCTGAGCCGGAGACAGATCTCGACCCTGATCCTCGACCTCCGATCCAATCGAGGCGGAACCGACGAGTATGGCAAACTCGTGGCCGCCCACCTGATCGATCACGACTTCCTGTACTACCGGTCCATGACCATGAAGAAGCTCTCGTACGACTTCTTTGCCCACACCACCAACGCCAAAGGATTCCGGGCGCCCCACGGCTTCGCCCGCGCAAACACTCACGGTACCTACGACGTCATTGCGCATCCCAACGTGGGGATCCAGGCACACTCCGCCTCGTCGTACCGCGGTCGCCTGCTCGTACTCATCGACGGAGCCTGTTTCTCGACCACAAGCGAGTTGCTCTCCGCTCTGGCGGAATACACGTCCGCGGAATTCGTCGGCGAGGAGAGTGGCGGCGCGTTTCGGGGCAACTGCTCCGGGCCGACCCCGACGCTCGAACTCCCCTACTCCCGCATGCGCATCGACCTCCCGATCGTTCGCTACGAGATGGCCGTCTCCGGAGACCGTCCCCGCGATCGCGGCATTCTGCCGGATGTGCCCGTGGTCTCGTCCGTCGAGGACATCCTCACCGGGCGGGACAGCGTCCTTGAATCGGCGCGCGCCATGATCGGCGCGCGACCGGACTCCGCCACCATCACTTCCAACCCCACGAGGACTCGCCGATGATCTCCACCGCCGCTGCAAGGGGCATTTTGACCGCGGGCTTGATCGGGGTCGCGCTGGCCTGCGTCACGCCCGCCTCGGCCCAATTCGCCGCGCCGCCGCCGGACCAACCCGACATGACCGTCGACGCCGCAACCCGCCTGGCCGTGGTCGACAGCCTGGCGAGCAATATCGAGAGCCGCTACGTGTTTCCCGACCTCGGCAAGCAGGTCGCGAAGACCCTGCGCGAGCGGGTTCGCAAGGGTCGCTACGACTCGATCACGAGCGCGATGGCATTCGGTGACACGCTGCGGTCGGAGCTGCGCGCGCTGGCGCACGACCTCCACCTGCGTGTTCACTACTCGTTCCGGCCGCTTCCGATGGGCGACGGAGATCACGGTCCGACGACGCCCGAGGAGCGGGATCGACTCCTCACCGATGCGCGCCGCCGCAACTGGGGCTTCGAGCACGTCGAGCGGCTGGCGGGGAACGTGGGCTACATCGAGCTGCGGCAATTCATGGGCTCGGCGGAGGCGGGGGCGGTGGCACAGACGGCCATGCAGTTCCTGGCCAATACCGACGCGCTGATCATCGACCTCAGGCGCAACGGCGGGGGCGACCCGAACATGATCGTGCTGCTGCTGAGCTACCTTTACGGGGACGACGACCGCGTGCACGTGAACGACTTCTTCCACCGCGGGGAGTCGCTGATCGGGCAGTACTGGACCACGACCACGATCCCCGGACCGCGCTTCGTCGATCGACCCGTGTATGTGCTGACCAGCCGGCGCACCGGATCGGCGGCCGAGGAGTTCGCCTACGACATCAAGAACCTGAAGCGCGGAACGCTGGTCGGCGAGGTCACCGCGGGGGGCGCGAATCCGGGGGGCATGGTGCGTCTCAACGATCACTTCGCGGCGTTCATCGCGACGGGGCGTGCGATCAACCCGGTGACCAAGACCAACTGGGAGGGCGTCGGCGTCGAGCCGGACGTCAAGACTTCGGCAGACGAGGCATTCAAGACCGCGCACGTCGCGGTCGTCAACGACCTGATCACGAAGGCAACCGACCCGGACATGAAGTCCATGCTCGGCCGCGCACTCGAGTTTGCGCAGAACCAGCCGGTTGCGCCGGTGGACCTCGGGGGATCGCCCCGCCCCTCGGCGACGCATGCGATGCCGGGCGCCGCGCCCGGCGGAAAATAGGCGCGGCCCCCGCCGGCATGGCGGCAGGAGCGGACGCGTCCCCGGGCGCGCGTTGCGGAGCTGGATGCAGAGCAGGATGCGGAGCTGGCTGGGGCCCGGAATGGGACGCGGCGCGCTGCTGTCGTCGGAAAGCTGGGGAGCCCCGAGTTCCCGGGCGCTCCAGACCCGCGCCCCGAGAGGCGAGATGGATCCAGCAGCGCCGGGACTCGAAGTCTTGGGCGCGGCGCCCGGAAGGACGCCGCGCTACGGCTGGGCCGTTGGGGCACCCGAATCAGGGTCCAGCCCGGCGTCGCCCCGCACGCGGCACTGCGCGCAGACGCCGCTGAACTGGATCGTGTACTCGATGACCTGGAATCCCAGGTCCGCCGGCAAGTCGACCGCGCGGCCGGCGTCGAGTTCGATATCGGTGAGACTGTGGCAGCGCACGCACCACAGGTGGTGGTGCGGATGCCGATTCGCATCGAAACGCCTGGAGGGACCGGTCGCCCCGACCTTCTTGACGAGGCCGAGCCCCTCGAGCATCTCGAGGGTCTTGTAGACGGTGCCCGCCGACAGGGTCGGGTACTCGGGCCGGAGCTGTCGATGCACCGTCTCGGCATCCGGGTGGCCGGGGCTCTCCAGCAGCGCGCGGTAAACCGCGAGCCGCTGGTGCGTCACGGGCGTTCCCTGCTCGCGGCAGGCGCGGGTGAAGCGGTCGAGCTCTGCACGGACGTCGGGAGCATGGGAGTGGGAAGCCAAGCGGTCGGTCTCCGGTCGCGTGCGGCACCTGGATAAGAATGATTCCTGTTCGGGAATCTACTCGCAAAAGGGCGCCGGCGCAAGGCGCATTTCCGCAAGCCCCGAAGCCAGGGCCGGGGCTCTTCTGCCCCAACCCCATCTCCCATTCGCGAGCGCGACGTGATCGTCGGACTGGGCGAGCGCCGCGTGGCGAGCATCGACGATCTCCACCGCACGCTGACCGACGAGCTGGTCGGTTCGACGATTCCGCTCACGCTGATCCGCCGCGCCGAGAAGCTCGTGCTCCAAGTCACGCCGGCGGAGACGCGGGGGGACTGACTTCGTCCGTCGGCGCCTCGATCAATCGCTGCGCGCGCGCGCGGATCTCCGCCGGCGAGAGCACCTCGGTGCGCGTCGCCAGCGCCCACTCGTAGCCGAACGGATCGCGCACGGTCCCGTAGCGCTCGCCCCAGAACATGTCGGCAACGCGCAGGCGCGGGACCGCGCCCGCCGCAACCGCGCGCGCGTAGGCTGCGTCGACGTCATCGACGTACAGGTGCAGCGAAGCCGCCGCGCCCCCGAGCGACTCGGGCGAGTGCTCGTCGTGATCGCGCGACTCGTCGTTGAGATAGAGCAGGGCGTCGCCGAAGCGCAATTCGGCATGAGCAATCTCGCCATCGGCGCCGGTCAGCCGGAGAATTTCCTCGGCGCCGAACGCGCGCCGGTAGAAGTCGATCGCGCGCGCGGCGCCGCGAACGACGATGTGCAACGTCAATGTGCTCGGGACCCCCGGATCATGGTTGAAACCATGAGGCGGCATGGCGACTCCTCTCTCGGGTGCTTGGGTCATGCTGGGGGAAGACAAGTCTAGGCCCGTCCTCGTCCGCGCCACAAGCCCCCGATTCGCTCCAGGGCGACGACGCGGGCGAGTGTTCGGCGAACCCGGCCATGGGGTAAGGTCGGCCCATGATCCACGAACTGCCCGTCCTGCGCGAACTTGCCCTGCTCGCCGGCTGCTCCCTGGCGGTCGTGCTGCTGTTCGGGCGCATCCGGGTCCCGCCGATCATCGGCTTCCTCGTCACGGGCGTCCTGATCGGACCGGGCGGCTTCGGACTGGTACGCGACCAGGCGACGATCACGACGCTCGCCGAGATCGGCGTGGTGCTCCTCCTGTTCACGGTCGGGCTCGAGTTCTCGATCGCCGATCTCAAGCAGCTCGGCGTGCGCTCCGCCGTCGCCGGGCTCCTGCAGGTGCTGCTCACCGCGCTGGTCGTGGCGGGCGCGCTCATGCTCGCGGGCGCGCTCGCGGCGCGCGCGATCTTCTTCGGGCTCCTGCTCGCGCCCTCGTCCACCGCGCTGTTGCTGCGCCTGATCACCGATTCGGGAAGCCTGCAATCGCCGCACGGCAAGCTCACGCTGGCGGTCCTGCTCGCCCAGGACCTCGCGGTGATCCCGATGGCGATGCTCGTGCCGTCGCTCGGCGCGTGGAGCAACGGCGCGACGCGCACGGGGAAGCCCCCGGTGGAGGCCGCGATGCACGCGCTCGTGCTGATGGTGCTCGTGGCGTTCGTGTTC
This sequence comes from Candidatus Eiseniibacteriota bacterium, assembly GCA_040005445.1. Taxonomy (GTDB): domain Bacteria; phylum Eisenbacteria; class RBG-16-71-46; order RBG-16-71-46; family DASYSL01; genus JANPEF01. Next base: position 163 of record JBDTYW010000127.1, on the reverse strand, counting down.
TTCGTGGCGCGGCGACTCGTGCCCTGGCTGCTCGGCCGCGCGGCGCGAGGGCGCTCGCGCGAGACCTTCCTCGCCGCGATCGTCACGGTCGTGCTGGGCTCGGCGTTCCTGAGCGAGCAGGCCGGGCTGTCGCTCGCGCTGGGCGCGTTCCTCGCCGGGCTGA
>JBDTYW010000126.1:0-6365 GCA_040005445.1 Candidatus Eiseniibacteriota bacterium | reverse complement strand
TCTACGAGATGATGGCGCCGCCGTTCAAGTTCAAGGCCGCGATCATCTCGCGCCTCAAGATCATGTCCGAGCTCGACATCGCCGAGCGTCGGGTACCGCAGGACGGTCGCATCAAGATCAAGGTGCTGAACCGCACGATCGACCTGCGCGTCTCGACGCTGCCGACGATCTTCGGCGAAAAGCTCGTGATGCGCATCCTCGACAAGACGAACCTCAACGTCGACCTGGAGAAGCTCGGCTTCGAGCCGCAGGCGTTCGCCGACTTCACGCGCGCGATCGCGAATCCTTACGGCATGGTGCTGGTGACCGGTCCGACCGGATCGGGCAAGACCACCACGCTCTACTCCGCGCTGACCAAGCTCAACACGCCCGAGGTCAACATCATGACCGCGGAGGATCCCGTCGAGTACAACCTCGACGGCATCAACCAGGTGCTGGTCAACGAGGACGTCGGCCTGTCGTTCTCGGCGGCGCTCAAGGCCTTCCTTCGCCAGGACCCGAACATCATCATGGTCGGCGAGATCCGCGACATCGACACCGGGTCGATCGCGACCAAGGCCGCGCTCACGGGGCATCTCGTGCTCTCGACGCTCCATACCAACGACGCGCCGAGCGCGATCGGCCGCATGATCGACATGGGGATCGAGCCGTTCCTCGTCGCCTCGTCGGTCAACCTGATCCTCGCGCAGCGGCTGGTGCGCCGGGTGTGCAACAGCTGCAAGCGCGAGGTCGAGCCCCACCCCGAGGTGCTGCGCGAGCTCGGGCTGTCCACCGAGGAAGCGGTGGAGTACCCGTGGATCGAGGGCGCCGGGTGCGTGGACTGCAACAACACCGGCTACAAGGGTCGCCAGGGCGTGTACGAGGTGATGACGTTGTCACCGGGCCTCAGGGACCTGATCCTCGACCGGGCGTCCGCCACCGCGCTCAAGCGGCTCGCGCTGTCGGAAGGCATGCGCTCGCTTCGCATGGACGGGCTGTCGAAGCTGAAGAAGGGCATGACGACCGCGGAAGAAGTGCTCAAGGAGACGGCGTCGGACAACGTCTGACGCCCCGAACCCGTATGCGGAAGGAGCCGGCAATCCAGTGACCGTCACGCTCAAGCAGCTGCTCGAGGACATGATCCAGCGCAAGGCCTCGGACCTTCATCTCACGGCCGGCGTCCCGCCGGAGTTCCGCATCGACGGCGCGATCACGCCGTCGGAATACGAGATCCTGACGCCCGAGATCACGGCGCAGCTCGCCTACTCGGTGCTGTCGGATGAGCAGCGCAAGAAGTTCGAGACCACGCGCGAGCTCGACTTCTCGTTCGGGATCAAGGGGCTGTCGCGCTTCCGCGCGAACGTCTACCTGCAGCGCGGCGTCGTGACCATGGCGATCCGGCAGATCCCGTACGAGATCATGTCGTTCGACGCGCTCGGGCTGCCGCAGTCGGTGCGCGACTTCACGAACCGCACGAAGGGCCTCGTGCTGGTGACGGGGCCGACCGGATCGGGCAAGTCGACCACGCTGGCCGCCATGCTCGACCGCATCAACTCGAACCGGCCGGCGCACATCATGACGATCGAGGACCCGATCGAGTACATCCATCATCACAAGAAGTGCATCGTCAACCAGCGCGAGGTCAATGCCGACACGGAGTCGTTCGTCAGCGCGCTCAAGTACGTCCTGCGCCAGGATCCGGACGTGATCCTGATCGGCGAAATGCGCGACCGCGAGACCTTCGGCGCGGCGCTGACGATCGCCGAGACGGGCCACCTTGTGTTCGCCACCCTGCACACCAACTCGACGTTCGAGGCGGTCAACCGCATCGTGGACGGCTTCCCCGCGGACCAGCAGAAGCAGATCCTGACCCAGCTCGCGTTCGTGCTCGAGGGCGTGGTCACCCAGCAGCTGATCCCGCGCGCGCGCGGGGGCGGCCGCGCCATGGTGGCGGAGGTTCTGGTGTGCACGCCGGGCGTCAAGGCGGTGATCCGCGAGGGCAAGACGCACCAGATCTACTCGCTGATGCAGGCGGGACAGAAGTACGGAATGCAGACCATGAACCAGGGCCTGATGCTCGCGGTCCACGACAAGCAGATCAGCCCCGAGGAAGCGATCAACCGTTCCTCGGATTCGGGCGAGCTCGAGCAAATGCTGGCCAAGACCAACCTGCGCGCGTCGATCTAGGCCCCGCGCGCCACCCCGAGGAGAAGCACGATGCCGACGTTCGTCTGGAAGGGCCGCACGATGGCCGGGGAAACCCAGGCTGGGGAGGTCTCCTTCGACCGCCAGGACGAGGCCATGGATTTTCTGCGCAAGAAGCGCATCCTGGTCACCTCGCTCAAGGAGAAGTCGAAGGGCTTCAAGTTCGCGCTGCCCGAAGGCGGTCCGAGCACGAAGGAGATGGCGATCTTCACCCGCCAGTTCGCGACCATGATCTCGGCGGGTCTGCCGCTCGTCCAGTGTCTCGACATCCTCGCGTCGCAGACCACCAAGCCCGGGTTTGCCAAGGTGATCTCGGACGTCACGCGCGAGGTCGAGGCCGGCTCGACGCTGGCCGACGCGCTCGGGAAGAACAAGAAGGTGTTCGACGACCTGTTCCGCAACATGATCCAGGCGGGAGAGGCCGGCGGCATCCTCGACGACATCCTGATGCGCCTCGCGCAGTACATCGAGAAGGCCGATGCGCTCAAACGCAAGATCCAGGGCGCCATGATCTACCCGGCGGTGGTGCTCACGGTGGCGCTCGGTGCGACGGCGTTCATGCTGATCTTCATCATCCCGACGTTCGCCAAGATGTTCACCGACTTCGGCGGCGAGCTGCCGCTGCCGACCGCGATCGTGCTCGGGATGTCGAAATTCCTGCGCACGTTCTGGTGGGTGATCGGCCTGGTTGTCACCGGAGTCGTGATCTCCATCCAGAAGTGGTACAAGACCGACCTGGGGCAGAAGAAGATCGACGCCTTCCTGCTCAAGATGCCGGTGCTCGGCGACGTGCTGCTCAAGGGCGCGGTCGCGCGCTTCACGCGCACGCTCGGAACGCTCATCAGCTCCGGAGTGCCGATTCTCGCAGGCCTCGAGATCACCGCCCGGACGGCGGGCAACCGCGTGATCTCGGACGCGATCATGATGGCCCGCTCGTCGATCCGCGAGGGCGAGACCGTGGGTGCGCCGCTCAAGCAGTCGGGCGTGTTCCCGCCGATGGTCGTGCAGATGATCTCGGTCGGGGAGCAGACCGGCGCGCTCGACGAGATGCTGACCAAGATCGCGGTGTTCTACGAGGACGAAGTCGACCAGGCGGTCGACAACCTGACGTCGATCATCGAGCCGGTGATGATCGTGCTGATGGGCGGGATCGTGGGCGGCATGGTGGTCGCGATGTACCTGCCGATGTTCAAGCTGATCTCGGTCGTGGCGGGGGGGGCAAACTAGGTGGTCATGGTCGCCGTCGAAACCGATCGGTCGCGCGGGGAAGGGAATCCCGCCGGCGAACGCTGGAGGATGCTCGCCACGCTCGTACGCTGGAGGGCGGTGGTCGGGGTCGGGGCGCTTGCGCTCGGGCTCCTGCTCCGTCCCGGCGTGGGCGAGGCGACACGGGTTTCGCTCCTGGGAGCCGGGCTCGTCGCGCTCGCGGTGGTGTCGGGGGTCTACGCCCTCCTGCTCCGCTGGCATCGCGGCGCCACCGCACAGGCGTGGATCCAGGCGTTCGGCGATTGCGCGCTGGTGACGTGTTTCGCGGCGGCCACGGGTGGGGCGAACAGCCAGTTCGTGCTGTTCTACGTGGTCGTGGTGCTGTGGGCGGGGGTGGTGCTCGAGACCACGGGCGGTCTCGCGACGGCGGTGGTGGCCTCGACCGGCTACCTCTGTCTCACGCAACTCGCGCCGCTGCTGCAGATGGACCCTGGGTTCTCGGACTTGGGCCGCGCCCCGGCGCCGGTGCCCTACAGTCCGAGCCTGGTGCTCTTCCTGGTCGCGCTCGGCGCGGCGGCGGGGTCCCTCGGCGGCCGGGCCCGGCGCGATCGCCAAACCCTGCACCTCGCGTCCCGCGAGGTCCAGCGGGCGCGGCTGGACACCGATCGGATCCTCGAGAGCATGTCGAGCGGCGTGCTGACGCTGGATGCCGCGGGCACGGTGCTGCACTACAACCGTTCGGCCGAGCAGATGCTCGGCTTGCCGCTGGCCGACGTGCGCGGACACGCCTGCGGCGAGGTGTTCGGGGAGGGGCAGCGCCCCCTGCTCGAGCGCATCCAGCGGACGCTTACCACGGGGCGGGCGGTCAGCCGCGAGGAAGTGACGCTGCAGTCGCCGGCCGGCGGGAGCGTGCCGGTCGGGCTCTCCACCTCGTTCCTGCTGGACGAGTTCGGCGCGCGCCGCGGCGTGATCGCGGTGTTCGCGGACCTGTCGGAGTTCAAGGCGGTCGAGGAGCGCGCGCGGCACTCGGAGACGCTGGCAGCCATCGGCCAGCTGTCCGCCGGGATCGCGCACGAGATCCGCAACTGCCTGAATCCGATCTCGGGTTCGGTCGAGTTCCTGCAGAAGGAACTCACGCTCGACGGTGAGAACGCACACCTCATGGGGCTCATCTCCCAGGAGTGCGAGCGCCTGAACCGCTTCGTGACCGAGTTGTTGGATTACGCAAGGGAGCCCCGGTTCCACGTCGAAAGTGCGGAACTCGGGGAGGCGATCGCGGATGCGATGGACCTGGCAAGACGCCATCCGGCCTACCGGAAGGACATCGCGCTGGCGTACGAAGGGAACTGCGACTCGTTGATGGTGTGCATCGATCGGGAGCAGTTCAAGCGAGTGCTGGTCAACCTCCTGCAGAACGCGATCGAGGCCCTGGAGGGGCCCGGCCGCGTCGCGGTTCGGATCCTGCCTTCGGCAGGGGACCGCGTGCGCGTGGCGGTTGCCGACACCGGCCCCGGGATTCCGGCGGAGTACCTGCCGCGCGTCACCGAGCCGTTCTTTACCACCAAGCGAGGCGGCACCGGGCTCGGCCTGGCGACCGCGTCGCGCATCATGGAACGACTGGGCGGCAGGCTCTCCGTCACGAGTTCGCCCGGCGCCGGTACCACCTTCATCCTGGAGCTCGAGCGCGCCGAAGCGCTCGCGCACGCAGCCTAGGCCCGCACCGAAGGAACAGACCACCATGGCAGGCGAAAAGATTCTCGTCGTCGACGACGAAGCCAGCATGACCCAGTTCTTGAGCATCGTGCTCAAGAAAGAGGGTTTCCAGGTCACCGCCGTGAACAGCGGCGCCGAAGCGCTCGAACGCGCCCGCGCCGAGACGTTCGACGTGGCGATCACCGACTTCAAGATGCCCGGAGCCGACGGCATCGAGGTGCTGTCCAGTCTCAAGAAGATCGACCCTAACCTGCCGGTGATCCTCATGACCGCGTACGCGTCGCAGAAGTCCGCGATCGAGGCGGTCAACCTTGGAGCGTTCCAGTACCTGGAGAAGAACGCCAAGAACGAGGAGATCCGGGTCGTCGTCAAGAACGCCCTGGAGATGCGAAAAGTGCAGAACGAAAACTCGTATCTCAAGCGCGAGCTCAAGCGGTCGCACGAGGAGAAGGAGATCATCGGCAACTCGGAGGAGATGATCCGGGTGTTCAAGATGGTCGACAAGGTCGCGGACACCGACTCGACGATCCTGATCGTCGGCGAATCGGGCACCGGCAAGGAGCTGATCGCGCGCGAGATCCACTATCGCAGCCGGCGTAACCACGGACCCTTCGTCTCCATCAACTGCGGCGCGATCCCGCGCGACCTGCTCGAGTCGAACCTGTTCGGGCACGTCAAGGGATCGTTCACCGGCGCGCACAAGGACCAGAACGGCCTGTTCACGGTCGCCGAGGGCGGCACTTTCTTCCTCGACGAAGTCGGCGAGATGCCGTCGGCCACGCAGGTCAAGCTGCTGCGCGCGCTGCAGGAGCGCGAGATCATCCCGGTCGGCGGAACCACGCCGATCAAGATCGATTGCCGCCTCGTGGCCGCCACCAACGCGGACCTCGAACGCGAGGTCGCCGAGGGCCGCTTTCGGGCGGACCTGTACTACCGCCTGAACGTCATCCCGGTGAAACTGCCGCCGCTGCGCAATCGGCGCGACGACATCCCGGTCCTGGTCGACCACTTCCTGAAGAAGCTGGCGCCGCAGGCCGGCCTCAAGTCGATCACCAAGGACGCGGTGGAAGTTCTGATGAAGTACGACTGGCCAGGCAACGTGCGCGAACTCGAGAACGCGATCGAGCGTTCGGTCATCCTCGATGAGAGCGGAGTGATCGAGGTCGAGGATCTGCCCGAGAAGATCCGCTTCGGCTCGACGCCCCGGGGCAGCCTGATCATCGATTCGCCGAACTTGAGCCTCGAGGAACTCGAGCGCGAGT
>JBDTYW010000125.1:0-6420 GCA_040005445.1 Candidatus Eiseniibacteriota bacterium | reverse complement strand
GGCGTACGCAAGCGCGCCGCGCACGCGCCTGAGCGTGCCGTCGAGCGCCAGCTCGCCGATCACGATCCACCCGCGCGCGCGCTCACCGGGCAACTGCCCGCTCGCGGCCAGCACGGCGAGCGCGAGCGGAAGATCGAACGCCGATCCCTCCTTGCGCAGCCCGGCGGGGGCGAGGTTCGCGGTGATGCGCTTGAGCGGAAACTGGAAGCCCGACTCGCGCAGGGCACTCACGACGCGCTCGCGGCTCTCGCGCACCGCGGCGTCGGGCAGCCCGACCACGTGGAATGCCGGCAGGCCGTTCGTGATCGAGACTTCGATGGTGACGGGGACGGGATCGAGGCCGCGCAGGGCGGCGCTGCGAATGGTTGCGAGCAAGGCGAGAGGCTCCGCGGGGGCGGACGCCGGGGACGGTTGCGGGGGACGGACGCCGGGGACGGACGCCGGGGACGGTTGCGGGACGCAATCATGCTACCATGCCGCGCATGAAACCCTTCGCTGTCATCGCCGTGCCCCGGTGGACCCCGCATTGAGCGGGACGCGGCGCTTCGCAGACCGCGCGGTCGTGATCACCGGCGCCAGCGGCGAGATCGGCGGGGCGGTCGCGCGCGCGTTCGCGGCCGAGGGCGCACACCTCGGGCTGGTCGCGGGGCGCCACCGCGAGGCGCTCGATCCGCTGATCGCCGAGCTGAAGGCCGCATACCCGGGGCGCACGATCGCCGCGGCCGAGGCCGACCTGTTGTCGCATCCCTCGCAGGTCCAGGGCCGGGTGGTTGCTGCGCGCGACGCGCTGCTGGCCGCACTCGGCCGCGCCGACGCGCTGATCGCGCTCGCCGGCCTGCCCGCGACGCCTGCGCTGTGGAACAAGTCGTTCGCCGAGGTGACGCCCGACGACCTGCACGCCGCGTTCGCCGTCGACACGGTGGGGACATTCGCATTTGCGCAGGCGTTCGCCGAGGCGCTGACCGCGTCACGCGGTTCGATCGTGGTCATGAGCTCGTCGGCCGCGTTCCACGGCGACGTGTGGGGGCTGGCCTACGCGCCGGCGAAGAGCGCGAACGCGGGGCTGGTCAAGGTGTTGGCACGCGTGCTCGCGCCCGCGGTGCGGGTCAACGGCGTCGCCCCGGGCGGTATCGAGACCGGGTGGCTGGCGAGCCTGACCGGCGAGGCCCGGGCGCACGCTGCGTCCCAGGCGCTGCTCGAGCGCTTCGGGCAGCCGGCGGAGGTCGCCCGGGCGATCGTCGACCTGGCCGCCCCGGGCTACGCCAACGGGCAGACCTTGCTGCTCGACGGCGGGGTATTCCCGCCCGCCCCGCCAGGCCAGGCCCGCGCCGGCGGCTCCGGGTAAACCCAAGGCGGATGGCCACCTGCGCCGCACGGTGTCGCTGCAAATCGCTTCAGGCATGCCACCGCTCTGCCGATATTCGCGCTGTGAGCCCCGATCGAAGCAACGACCCCGCGACCGTCATCATCGAGCGCGAGAATCGGCAACGGCGTCGCCTTGCCGCCCTTCTCGACATCAGTCGCATTGTTGCTTCCTCGCTCGACCCCACCACCATCTTCGAAATCGTCGCCGACAAGATGAGCGACCTCGTGGGCGCCACCGAGGTCACGATCTTCATGCTCGACGAGTCCCAGCAGACGCTCCGCCCGATGGTCGCGCGCGTCGAAGCGCCGTACCACGAAGACGTCATGCGCATGGTGCTCAAGGTGGGCGAGGGGATCACCGGCGTGGTGGCGCAGACCGGCATCGGCGAGATCATCGGTCACGCCGAGATCGATCCGCGCGCCGCGTTCGTCAGCGGCACCCCGCAGGACGAGATCACATCGCTGGTCTGCGTGCCGTTCTCGGTGCGGGACCGGGTCGCGGGCGTGATCACGCTGTCGCGTAACGGCATCAACCAGTTCCTGCCCGAGGACTTCGAGATCGTCACGATCTTCGCCGGCCATTGCTCGGTGGCGATCGCGAACGCGCGCCTCTACGCCGACCTGAGGGGCGCGTTCGAGGAACTGCATGCCACGCAGACCCAGCTCGTGCAGTCGGCCAAGCTCAACGCGCTGGGTGAGATGGCCAGCGGTGTGGCTCATGACTTCAACAACCTGCTGGCCGCGATCCTGGGGCGCACGCAGCTGCTCTTGTCGCGCGCGACCGAGCCTGAGCTCCGGCGCTCGCTCGAGTTGATCGAGCAGACCGCGCAGGACGGCGCGCAGACCGTGCGCCGCATCCAGGAGTTCACGCGCGTGCGGCTCGATGCGGTGTTCGACGAGGTCGACCTCAACCGGATCCTGCTCGACGTCGTCGAGCTGACGCGCCCGTCGTGGCAGAGCCAGGCGAAGGCGCGCGGCGTGGCGATCGAGGTCGAGCCCGCGCTGGACTCAAAGCTGCCGGTGGCGGGCAACGCCTCGGAGCTGCGCGAGGTCTTCACCAACCTCGTCCTCAACGCCGTGGACGCGATGCCCGAGGGCGGTACGCTGCGCCTGACTACATGCGACGACGTCGATCGCGTGATCGTCGAGGTCGCCGACACCGGGCACGGCATGCCGGCCGAAACCCAGGCGCGCTGCTTCGATCCGTTCTTCACGACCAAGACCGTCAAGGGCACCGGGCTCGGATTGTCGGTCGCCTACGGCATTGTGAGCCGCCACCAGGGCACGATCTCGGTCGAGAGCAACGCCGGCCGGGGGACGACGTTCCGGCTCACGTTCCCCGTCAAGTGCACGGAGTCCGCCCCGTCGGCGTCCGCCGGAGAGCTGAGCGAGACCGGCTCGTTCCGCGTGCTCGTGGTCGACGACGAAAAGGAAGTGCTGGCCGTCCTCGGCGAGGTTCTCGAGGCGCTCGGCCAGAAAGTCACGACCGCGCAGGGCGGCGTCGAGGGCATGGCGCGGTTGCGCGAGGCGCGCACCGCGGGCAATGTGCCCGAGATCGTGTTCACCGACCTGGGCATGCCCGGCGTCAGCGGCTGGGAGATCGCGGACGAGACGAAAGCCCGCTACCCGGGCGCGTACGTCGTGCTCGTCACCGGCTGGGGCGTGCAGATCGATCCCGAGGGCGCGCGCTCCCGCGGCATCGACTTCCTGCTGGGCAAGCCGTTCACCGTCGAGGACGTCGAGGCAACCCTGCACAAGATCCGCACGCTCACCACGGACCTGCGCGCGGCCTGATCCGCTATTCGTCCAGGCCCGGCTGCGGCGCGGGCTCGCGCAACCCCGCCTGTTCGAGCGCCTCGCGCGTCAACCGCGTCAGCTCGTCGCTCTCCGGAATCCCCCCCGCGATGAACCACAGGATGTGGCCGGCCCGGTCGACCAGGAACACCGCCGGCCGCGGGTTCGACGTCACGGCGTCGAACACGCCGTAGATGCGCGCGATGATGCTCGCGCCGTCGGTCAGGAGCCGCACGCGGGGCTCGGGGATCAATTTGGCGACGCGGACGCGGCGGAAGGGCGCGATCGCGATCACGCCCACGCCGAGCGCGGTCTCGCCGTCGTAGGCGTGCTCGGCCTCGACCAGGTCGCGCGGTGTGCGCGCGAACACCACGAGCCAGGGCTTCTCACGCCGCGCCGCGCTCAGGCGAAAGCGCTGGTCGTCCTGGTCGCGCAGGTCGATGTCGGGCGCGGCGTCGCCCACGAGGTAGCGCCCCGCATAGCGCGAGTTCGGGGGCGGCCCCTGCGAGGACTGGGTCGGGGAGGGCGCATCCGGCAGGCGGCCGCCCTTGCCGCGGCCGCCCTGCGCGCGCGCATCGGGCGCAAGTCCCGGCAAGAACCAGACGAGGATGAGCGCTACGAAGAGGACCGGGACACGGGACGGATGCCGATGCATGACCGTACCTCCCGGCTGGATCGTCAGGCGTGGCTCAACACGGCCTCGCGCAGGGATTCCAGCCGTTCCGGGGGCGTCGTGGGAAGGATCGAGCAGCCCGGCGCCACCATCCAGCGTCGGCCCGCGGTCTGGGAAAAACCTTCGGCGAGTTGCGCGAGCGCCGGCGCGTCGGCCTCGGCGAGCAGCGCGTCCTCGATCCCGATCCCGCCGATCACCGCGCCCGGGACTGCGCGCTGTCCTTCGGCGAGCGAGAGATTGCCGTCGTCGGTCGTGGCCCACGAGAAGGCGGCGACCGGATAATCGGCGAGCGCCCGCAGGAAATTGCGCGGGCGGCAGACGTGCAGCACGTTGAACGCTGCGCCCCTGGCCTTCGCCAGCACCCGAAGGTCGAACGGCGAGGCAAACGCGCGATAGTCCTCGGGGCTCCAGCCGCGGTCCTTGGTCGCCCACTCGAGCGTCGCGAAGTAGATGCCGTCGGCGCCCGCGTGCAGCGCACGCGGCACGAAGTCCTCGAACGTGCGCGTGATCGCGTCGAGCGCGCGCACGACCGCGTCTTTGTCTTCGGCCATCAGGCGCTGCGTGGCCTGCGTGTGCTCGCACAGGTCCGCGAGGATGCCGAGCGGGGAGAACACGGTCTCGATCAGGAGCACGTCGTCGGGCAGGCCCTTGCGGACGAGGCGGATCGCCTCGAGCTGCTCGCCGAGCGCGCCGTGATCGCCGGGCAGCGCCTGGACCTTCGATAGATCGGAGACGTCGACCACCGGGAACGAACTGCGTACCGGCTTGTGCAGCGGATCGCCGTCGTAGCGGTAGGAGAGGCCCCAGCCCTCGCCGTGGTAGGAAGCGCGCGGGTTGAGCTTGACGAAGTCCCAGTCGTAGCGGGCGCGGGATGCGAGCGTGGCGTCGGCGAGGTCCTTCGCCGTCTGCTCGCGATCATAGAAATGGCCCCAGAACGACATCGGCGGGCGATCAACTGCATCGCCTGCCACCGTCGCCATCACCCGGTCCCGACGCGACAGCGGAGTCGTCATGGTGCACCTCCGAGGGGGACATTACGCCTCGGATCGAGCGTCGGCAAGCGCGCTTGCAATCGCCGCCGCATCCCGGCGGGGCCACGCTTTACCACGTCGCGCCCGGATGCTACCTTGAGCGCTCCACCCTTGTGCGAGGTGCGCTTGACCCAGCCTTCCGCCGCCCAGGCCCGGCCGTTCGTCTCCCGCTTCGCGGGCAGGCGCCTGCTCGTCCTCGGCGATCTCATGGCCGACCGATACCTGTGGGGCCGCGTCGAGCGCATTTCCCCGGAGGCGCCCGTCCCGGTCGTGAGCATCGACCGGCAGACCTACTCGCTCGGCGGGTCGGCAAACGTCGCGCACAACCTGGCTTCGCTCGGGGCAAAGGTCGAACTGGTCGGGCTCGTCGGGGCCGATGCCCAGGGCGCCCGCCTCACCGAGTCGCTGGCCGAGCGCGGGGTGGACACCCGCGGCGTCGTGAGCGACCGCACGCGGCGCACGACCGTCAAGACGCGCGTGATCGCGCACCAGCAGCAGGTCGTGCGCACCGACGAGGAGGATCCCCAGGACGCCGCCGGCGACGCCGAGGCGCGCCTGGTCGAGGCGGTCGAGCGCGCGCTGCCCGCGGCCGAGGCGATGATCGTCTCGGATTACGGCAAGGGCGTGATCACGCAGGCCACGCTCGCGGCCGCGCTGGCCGCGGCGCGCACGCGCGGCGTGCCGGTCTGCGTGGATCCCAAGGAGACGCATTTCTTCAACTACACGGGCGTCGCCGTGCTGACGCCGAACGCGAGCGAGGCCGGCCGCGCGTTCGGCCGCCCGCTGCGCGACCAGGAGACGCTGCTCGCCGCCGGTGCGTCGCTGCGCGAGAAGCTCCAGTCCGACGCGCTCCTGATCACACGCGGGCCCGAGGGCATGAGCCTGTTCGAGAGCACGGGCGCGATCACGCACCTGCCGACGGTCGCGCGCGAGGTATTCGACGTCACGGGCGCAGGCGACACCGTGGTCTCGGTCTATGCGCTCGCGCTCGCCTCGGGCGCCGATGCGAAGGTCGCGGCGTTCCTCGCGAACCACGCCGCGGGTCTCGTGGTTCGCTACGCCGGCACCGCGGTCACGACCATGCCCGAGCTGCTCGCCGCGCTGTCGGCCGAACCGCTCGCCCCGGCCGAGGCGTAGCGCGTGGGCCACGAAAAGATCGTGCATCGCGAAGGCGCGGCATCGCTTTCTGATGTCTGGCGTGCCCGCGGGCTCAAGATCGCGTTCACGAACGGCGTGTTCGACCTGCTCCACCGCGGCCACGTCGACTCGCTCGCCGCGGCACGCGCGCGCGGCGATCGCCTGGTGGTGGGCGTCAACACCGACGCCTCGGTCACTCGGCTCAAGGGGCCGTCGCGGCCGCTCGCCCCGCTGGATGACCGCCTGGCCGTGCTCGCCGCGCTCGAGAGCGTCGACCTCGTGACCGCGTTCGACGAGGACACGCCCGAGGAGCTGATCCGCGCACTTAGGCCCGACGTGCTGGTCAAGGGCGCCGACTATTCGGCCGACGAAATCGCCGGCGGGGACTTCGTCAAGAGCTACGGCGGCCGTGTCGAGACC
>JBDTYW010000124.1:0-6427 GCA_040005445.1 Candidatus Eiseniibacteriota bacterium | reverse complement strand
GACGCGGTGCGGCAGGTCCATGCGGGTGATGCCGACGACGACGACGCGGCCGCGGTCGCGGCACAGCTCGCCGGCGAGGATGACCGGTCCGCTCGAGCCCGACGCGGCGGTGACGAGCACCGCGTCGACGCCGCGGCCACCGGTCGCCTGCCGCACGGCATCGCGCACCTCGACGTCCGGTCCGACGAACACGCGGTCGCAACCCAGGCGCTTCGCCAGCTCGGCGCGCGTCGGGTCGATCTCGACGCCGAGCACACGCGCGCCCGACTGTTTGAGGAGCTGCACGGTGAGCAATCCGACGAGCCCGAGGCCGACGACGACGACGTCCTCGCCGAGGCGGATCTCGCCCTGGCGCACGCCGTCGAGCGCGATCGCGCCGAGCGTGGTGAATGCGGCGCGGTCGAACGGCGTGTCCGCGGCCATCGGCACGACCAGGTTGCGCGGGACGAACGCGACGTCGGCGTGCACGGCGTACCCCGCGCCGGCGCAGGCGACGCGATCGCCGACGTGGAACTCGCCGGCCTCGCGGCCGACCTCGAGCACGATTCCGGCGCTGGAATAGCCCAGCGGCGTCGGGGTGTCGAGCTTGTTCATGACCTTCTCGTAGGTCTGGAACAGGCCCTGCTGGCGCACCGTCTCGATCACCTTTCGCACCTGGTCGGGCCGCTCCATCGCCTTGCCGAGCAGGCTCTTCTTCGCGACGTCGACCTTCATCTTCTCGGTGCCGGCGGAGATCAGCGACGCGCGCGTCGCCACCAGCACGCCGCCCGAACGCAGCGCGGGGCGCGGCACGTCGGCCAGGCGCAGTTCACCGGTCTTGTAATTCTGCAGGACTTGCTTCATGGGACCTCGCTTTGGGCGCGCGCGAGTTCGGCCTGGACGTCGTCCGGAATCCGCTGCTCGATGAACTTGAACTTACCACGCCCCGTCAGGGGCAATTCTTCCACCACCTCGACCCGGAAGCGCACCGTGCCGGCCGCGCGCCTGTGGTAATCGGCCGTGATCGCGCGCGCGTCGGCGTCGCCGAAGCCCGAGGCGGGGACGACCACGACGGTCGCCTCGCCGGCACGGTCCTGCCGGATCCGAAAGCGCGCGACCCGATCGAACACGGTGCTGTGGGTGTTGAGCGCCGTCATGCTGAACACGCGCCCGCCGTCGCCGAACAGGCGCTCGCCGTGCCAGCGCCCCTCGATGTCGCGCACGCGCGGGTAGGCGCGCCCGCAGGCGCACGGCCCCTCGACCAGCGTCGCACGATCGTCGGTGGCGTAGCGCAGGAACGGCATCACGCGGTTCAGGAACCCGGTCCCGACGATCGTGCCGCGCTCACCGGGCTCCACCGCGTTGCCCGCGTCATCCAGCACCTCGAGCACGCCGTACTCGGGGTAGAGGTGATAGTCGTCGCTCTGCTCGCAGCCCCCGCCGAGCAGGCACTTCTCGCTGTGCCCGTACCAGGCGAAGACTTTCGCGCCGAACGCCTGCGCCAGGAACTCGCGTTGCGCGGGGTAGACGTTCTCGGAGCCGAGCAGCACGGCCTCAAAGCGCGGCCGCTTCGCCTCGGGCACCGCGCGCAGCAGGCGCGCGAAGTGCTCGGCGGACGAGGGATAGGCGTGCAGGAACACCGGGCGGTAGCGTTCGATCTGCTCGAGGTAGCGCGGCAGGGTCCCGGCGGTCAGGCGAAACGTCGAGAGCGCGAGCTCGTCGAGCAGGGGCCGGTAGGCGTGGATCCGCTCGCCCTCGAGTGCGTTTCCGCGCAGCACCGCGCGCCGCATCCCCGGGAAGTAGCCCACCCGCCCCCACTGCCAGGTCATGAACGCCCACTCCTGGGCCGAGCGGCCGCGATCGATCCAGAACTTGAGCGGCGTGCCCGAGGTGCCCCCGGTCGAGACCTGCTCGCGCGCCGACGGCGGCATCCCCTCGGCCAACAGGTCGTCCGCGCGCTCGCGCAGGATCTCCTTCGTCAGGAGCGGCAGGCGGGGCAGATCGAGGGCGCCCCGGATGTCGGCGGGCCGGAGTCCGCGCTCGGCGAACACCTCGCGGTAGTAGGGAACGCGCGCGTGCGCCCAGGCGACCAGCTCGCGCACGCGCGCGTCCTGCCGGGCGCGCAGTTCCGCGAGCGGCATGCGCTCGCTGCGCGCGAGCATCGCCCGCGTGGCGCGAAACGTCCGCCCGTAGAGCCATGAGCGGGGCACGAACGACACGGTCGACTCGAGCGCCTCGCGCGTGGGCGCGGGCAGGGACTCGAGGACGCGGCGCGCCTCGGTCGCGACCCCCATCAGGCGACCTCGGAGCGGGCCTGGGCCGTAGTGCCGTCCGAGGACTCGAGCGCGGGCGTGCGCACGCCCTCGGGGGGATGCTCGCTCGCGAGCACGCGCTGGTACACGGCATCGAGACGCTCGGCGAAGCGCGGCAGGTCGAATTCATTCACGCGCTCGCGGCCCTGGACGCCGAGTTCGCGCGCAAGCCCGGGCGACTGCAGGATCCGGAGGATCGCCTGCGAGAGCGCCTCGGGTTCTCCGACCGGCACGATCAGGGCCTCGCGCCCGTCGCTCACGGCGTCGAGAATGCCGCCCACGGGTGTGACCACGCACGGCAGGCCCGCGGCCATGGCCTCGAGCATGCTGATGGGCACGCCCTCGATGTGCGAGGGCAGCACGAACAGCGTCGCTTCGCCGAGCATGCGGCGCTTCTCCGCGAGCTCGATCCAGCCGGGAAACTCGACGCGGGCTTCGACGCCGGCGCGCCGCGCCGCGGCCTGCATCGGCGCCAGGTCGCCGCCGCCGGCGAGCACGAGGCGCGCTCCCGGAATCGCGCGCACGACGCGCGGCCAGGCCTCGATCAGGTCCGGGACGCCCTTGCGGCTGAGCACCTCGCCCAGGAACAGCGCGATCGGGGCCGGGTCCTCGGGCGCCGCCGGGACCGGCCGCGCGAAGCGGGCCCGCGCCAGGTCCCCGAAGCGCGACACCTCGACGGGATTCGGCATGACCTCGACGTGCGCTCGCGGGAACAGCTCCTCGAGCTTGCGCGCCCAGCGCGGTGACAGGCAGAGCACGATGGGATGCGACTCGATCAGCCAGCGCGCGAGCGCCTTGACGAGCCGGGGCGAATTGCGCACGAATTGGTCGAAGCCTCCGCCGTGCACGTGCACGAGGACGGGCACGCCGCGCAGGCGGCACATCATGCCGACGATGACCTTGCGCACGAACGAGCCGCCCGAGGCGACCTTGACGTGCACGAGGTCCGGGCGCTTGAAGATCATCGCACCGCCGAGCAGGAGAATCCCGTGCGCCGCGCGGTAGCTCCGCTCCAGCTTCGTCCCCGGGGCGTAGGTCGGAACCATCGAGATCCGGTACTTACGGGTGATCGGCGAGATCGCGATCTGGCGCGCGACCGCGGCCACGCCGCCGCGCGACGTCGGGTTCGGCGACACCAGCCAGACCCGGGGAGCGCGCACCGCGATTTCGCGCAGCACGACCTCGAGCCGGTCGGTGATCGACGCCCAGTCATGGACCTCGGCGCGGCCGCGGGCGGCCACCGCGGCGCGATCGCGCTCCGCCCGGTTCGCCGGGTCGGAGAGCGCCAGCAGGGCGGCGGCGAGCGCGTCGGGATCCCCGGGGGGCACCAGCCGGCCGCCGGCGCCGACGAGTTCTTCCATGCCGACGAGCGTGGTGGTGACGACCGGCACGCCGTACGCCATGGCCTCGAGCAACGCATTGGGCAGGCCCTCGCCCTCGGTCGAGGGCAGCACGATCGCGCGCGCGCGCGCATAGTACGCGGGCAGCTTCGCGCGCTCGACGAAGCCCTCGAACCGGGCATCGACGCCGAGCGCGCGGGCGCGCGCCTCGAGCGTCGCGCGCTCCGGGCCGTCTCCCAGGATCCACAGCGGCCTGCGCCCGCTCGCGGGCATGCGCGCGAGCGCCTCGAGCAGCACGTCGACGCCCTTGTGCGCGATCAGTCGGCCGACGAACAGCCAGTCGTCGCCGCCGGAGACGACCTGGGGCGGCAGGTCCACGCCGTTGCCCAGCACGTCGATGCGCTGGGCGATACGCTCGGAGCGCAACGGGTCCCGCCGCGCGACCTGGGCGAGCAGCTGCTCGCGGTGGCCCTGGCTCTGCACCAGGTTGCGCCGGGCCTGGCGCCACGCGAACACTGACGCCCGGTAGAGGTGCGGGAAGCGGTCGAAGCGGTACTCGTTCTCCCCGCGCACCCACGTGATGGCCGGGATGCCGAGGAAGACGTCGGCAAAGCCCGCGATCCACCCGCTGGCGAACGTCTGGAACGCGAGGATCGCGTCGGGCTTGTGCTCGAGCCCGCGCAGCGCCATCAGGGTCGCCACGAGGTCGAGCAGCGAGCGCGCCGGACCCGAGAACAGGATCGGCGTGCGCACGATCGTGAACCCATCGCGAAGCTCGCGCCCCGGACGTCCGGGCCAGCGCCGCGTGATCACGGTCACGCGGTGCCCGCGCGCGGCGAGCCCGGCGGCCAGGCGGTCGGCCTGCCGCTCGGCCGCGCCGATATCGTGCGGCGGGAAGCGCCCGATCAGGATCGCGACATTCATGCGCGGGCATCCTCCAGGGCGAGTTCGCGCGCGACCAACGGCGGCGCCTTGGCGGGAATCTCGGGCACGCGATCGAGGAACGAGCGGGCCCACATCTCGAACACGATGAGCGCCCACATCAGGCGCCCGGCGCGCGCGTCGGGCGCCGGCGCGGTCGCGCGCGCGATCAGGCCCGCGACCGCGCGCTCGTCGAACATGCCCCGATTGCGGATCGACGCCGGGGAGAGCACGTCACCGAGCACGGTCTGGAAACGGTCGCCGAACCAGTGCTTGAGCGGGACCGCGAAGCCCTGCTTGCCGCGCCCCAGGATGGACGCGGGCAGCAGGTCGCGAACCGCGTGCTTGAGCAACGCCTTGGAGACTCCGCCGCGCAGCTTGAAGTCGAACGGCAGCGTGGAGGCGAACTCGACCAGCTTGTGGTCCAGCAGCGGCACGCGCACTTCGAGCGCGTGCGCCATGCTCATGCGGTCGACCTTCGCCAGCACGTCGTCGGTCATATAGGTCGTCAGGTCGAGGTGGAGCAGCGCGCGCAGGTCGGACGGCGCGAAGCCGCCGGCATGGGCGCGCAGCGCGGCCAGCGGGTCGTGACCGTTGGCCGCGGCCCGAAAGTCCCCCGCGAGCAGCGGCGCGTAGGTCGCACGGTCGGCGATCGCCATCACGCGCACGTGCCGCTCGATCGCGTCGAGGCCGAGGCGCTCGAAGCGCGACGCCCACTTGCCCGGGGCGCGGCCGCCCGCCGAGGCGGCCATGCGGCGCAGTCCGGCGGGCAGACGATCCACGCGCGCGTAGGCCTGCGCGAGGCGGTAGGTCTCGTAGCCGGCGAAAGTCTCGTCGCCGCCGTCGCCCGACAGCACGACCTTCACGTGCTGGCGCGCCATCTCGCTCACCGCCCACGTCGGCAACGTGGAGGTGTCGGCCAGCGGCTCGTCGAGGTGCCAGACCAAAGACGGCAGGATCGCCAGCGCGTCGGGCTCGACCACGAACTCGTGGTGCTCGGCCCCGAGGTGCTGCGCGACCTGGCGGGCGTACACGGACTCGTCCTCGGGCGCGCCCTTGAACCCGATCGTGAAGGTCTTGACGGGCGGATCCATGAGGCGCGCCATGAGCGCGCACACGATGCTCGAATCGATCCCGCCCGAGAGGAACGCGCCGAACGGCACGTCGCTCATGAATCGCAGACGGACCGACTCCTCGAGCAGGCGGCGCAGCTCGGCCGCTGCGTCGTCGAACGAGAGCTCGGTCGTCTCCCCCACGGGCGGCGTCCAGTAGCGGCGTTCCTCCACCCCCTGCGGCGTCACGATCAGCATGTGGCCCGGCGACAGCTTGTGGATGCCCTCGATCATCGAGCCCGGCGAGGGCACGTATTGCAGCGCGAGGTAGTCCTCGAGCGCCCGGGGATCGACCGTGCGCGGGCACGCGGGATCGGCGAGCAGCGCCTTCATCTCCGACGCGAAGGCGAACGTGCCGTTGTGCGAGCGCCAGTACAGCGGCTTGATCCCGAGTCGATCGCGCACGACGAGGAGCGTGCGGCGCGGCGCATCCCAGATCGCGAACGCGAACATCCCGCGCAATTCGTGCACGACGTCGAAGCCGTACTCCTCGTAGAGGTGGACCAGCACTTCGGTGTCGGTATGGCTGCGAAAGCGGTGGCCCTTCGCGGCCAGTTCATCCCGGCGATCGAGCACGTTGTAGAGCTCGCCGTTGAACGTGAGCCAGATCGTGTCGTCCTCGTTCGGCATGGGATTCCGGCCGGCCGGGGACAGGTCGACGATGGACAGGCGGCGTTGTCCGAGACCGATCGGTCCGGAGATGTACAATCCGGAATCGTCCGGACCGCGGTGAGTCAGGAGGTCGGTCATCGAAGCCAGCAAG
>JBDTYW010000123.1:0-6452 GCA_040005445.1 Candidatus Eiseniibacteriota bacterium | reverse complement strand
GCGGAATGATAGAGCGAGAGCGCGTACGCCAGCCAGGCCCCATGGACGATTGCGATCGGAAACAGGACCCAGGCCACGCGCACGAGCTTGAGCCGCGGCTGGCTGCCGGTGACGACGATGCGCAGGAGCAGCAGCGCAAGCAGCACGGAAGCCTCGGGCCGCGCCAGGGCCGCGAGCGACCACCAGGCGGCTGGCACGAGCACTCGGTTGCCCCACGGCCTGCGGGAGACGTACGAGGCGAAGCCCGCAATGGTGAGGAAGACCGCGAGCGCGGTCTCCATCCCGGTCGCGGACCAACGCACGAGCCAGGCATCGCCCGCGAACGCGAGCGTGCCGAGCGCCCACGCCAGCTCCGCGCGCCCGGCGCCGAAGCCCTGCTCCGAGACCCACGACTCGAGGAAGCGGCGCAGGAAGATCGCGAACGCCACGATCGCGAGCGCGCCGAACAGCATGGACAGGCCGCGCGCGAGCAGCAGGAGATCCACGCCCGTGCGCCCGAGGAACCCGAGCCCCAGGCTCCACAGCGGCGAGGTCGTTCCGAACACGGGCTGCCCGACGTTGAAGACCAGGCCCAGTCCGTCGCGGAAGTGCTTCGCGAATACGAGATGGATGAACGTGTCGTCGGTCACCGACATGCGGATCGGCCACAGCAACGCGCCGTAGAGCGCGAGCGCGGCCAGCATCACGAACCCGGTGCGGCGGCGGCGGTCCGCGAGGCGGCGGCGGTCCTCGGGCGTGAGCGCGGGCTTCACGCGGCCGCCATTGCGAGCGCCGTGTAGCGCGCCTCGATGCGCGCGACGTTCGCCGCCCAGTCGCCGTCGGCCTCGACCCTCGCGCGGTTGAGCGCGCGCGCGGAGCGGCGGAAGGCCTCGTCCTGCAGGGTCTCGCTCAGCGCTGCCGCGAGCGCGGGCGGATCCCCCACCGGGAAGAACCGGCCTCCCGCGCGCTCCTTGAGCCACTCGCGGTTGCCCTCGATGTCGGCGACGACGGGCGCGGCGCCCGAGGCCATGGCCTCGAGCAGCGAGATCGACGTGGAATCCGAGCGCGACGTGGACACGTACACGGAAGCCTCCCCGAGCAGGGCCGCCAGGCGTTCGTGCGGCACCCGGCCGGTAAACGTCACGCAGTCCGCCAGCCCGAGCGTGCGCACCCGCGCCTCGAGCGCCGCGCGCAGGGGGCCGTCCCCGGCGATCGTCGCCGTCAGCCCGGGCACGGCGATGCGGACGGCGGGCAGCGCCTCGACCAGCGTCGCGACATCATACAGCGGCTCGAGCATGCGCAGGCTGACCACGTGCGGTGAGGCGACGAACGGCGCGAGGGCGAAGCGCGACAGGTCCGCGCCCCACGGCACCACCATCAGGCGATCGGACGACGCGCCGAGCGCGAGCGCGGCGTCGCCCAGGACCTGCGCGTCGGCCATCACCAGGTCCGCCCGCTCGAGCGCAAAGCGCGCGCGCGCGGCATGCAGTCGCGAACGCCGCGCCGACACCAGCAGGTCCGATCCCCAGCACTGGACGACCAGCGGACGCCGGGCGATGAGCGCGCCCAGGAAGCCGTAGTTCGGTACATAGTGGGCCTCGACCAGGTCGGGCGCGAACGCCGTAAGCGCCCGCTCGAACCCGCCGCGGGCGAGCGGGTACGCGAGTGCGCGCGGCAGCGGCAGCGACGGGATCACGGTCACGGGAGCCGCGACCGGATCGAGCGGCGCCGGCGGCCGCTCGAGCGAGAACACGCGCACCGCGTGCCCGCGCCCGGCGAGCACGGCGGCCCAGCGCCTCGTGTGGAGCGCATCGGCGTTTCCGAGCACCGCGATCCTCATTCGGCCTCCGCCAGTTCCGGGCGCAGCGCGCGACGGCGCTGCTCGCGCAGGCGCACCAGCATTGCGTGCCACGGCGTGCGCGGCCGGGGCGTCAGTTCGAGCACCGGGATCGACACGGGCCGCGCCCCGATCTGCTCCTTGAAGTCGGTGAGCCGCGATCGCCGGCCCGAGAACCCGAGGTTCACGCGGAGCGACCCGCAGTCCTCGATCATGCGCGCGAGCATCGCGGGGTAGGCGCGCGCGGCGCGCGCCCCGGGGGAGGCGCCGCTCCACCACGCGTAGGTCTCCTCGGGCGCGACGAACGCCAGCACGACGCCCACGATCGCGCCCTCGAGCCGCGCGACCCACAGGCGGGCATCGCCGGGCGATTCCAGGAGGGCGAGGAAGTAGGCGAGCGTACGCGGGTCGCGCCCGCCCCACCCGCGCAGTTGTTCGCGGTACAGGCCGAACACGACCGGCAGGTCGGCCGCCTCGCCGGGCGCGATGACGACGCCACGCTTCTCGCCCTGGCCCAGCATGCGCCGCGCCGCGTTGTCGAGCGAGGCGCGCCACGCCGCGGGCCCCGCCGCGAGGTCGATCACGTGCGCCTCGTCATGGCGGAGCGTGCCCATGTCCGGCGGCGGCAGGAGCGCCTCGCCGCCTGGAAGGGCGGCCGCGCCCGCGAGCGTCACGTCGCCGCCGAGCCAGCCTTCGGCGCGGGCCGTGTCCCCGAGCGCGCGCCAGAGCGCGGCCGCCACGGGCGCCAGCCTTGCCGGCCCCTCTGCCGCCAGCGCCGGATCGAACAGCGGCCCGGCCGGCGCGCCAAACGGCTGCGCGCGGTACCACGCGCCGCCGAAGCGTCGCTCGAGGCGTCCGGGGAGCACGGCCAGGAGGCGGTCGCCGCCCCGCACCGTGAACGGCCGGGGCTCCCAGCGCGGGCCGTGTGCTTCGAACGCGCGCTCGAACGCTTCCCCCGTGGCGAACGAACGGCCGGCGGCGGTCGCCGCGACGCCGGCGACCTCCGCCGGCCGCTCGCGCAGGCCGTGGGCGACGAGTTCGCTCAACGCAGGAGCAACACCCGGCTCTGGCGCGTCACGCCTCCCGCCTGGATCTGGAAGAAGTAGACGCCCGGGCGCACGCGCTGCCCGTTCTCGTCGGTGCCGTCCCACAGTGCGCCGGTCGAGGCATTGCCGAGCAGCCGCTTCACGACGCGGCCGTTCAGGTCGTAGACCTTGCCCTTGAACGGACCCGCCACGTCGCTTGCGCGGATCACCGTGCCGGCGGCGGACAGGAACGCGGGGTTCGGGAACACGCCGAACTTCGAGCCGCTCGGCACGCCCCCGCCGGCCGCAGGCGCCGCCGAGGGGTTGTAGCGATTGACGCCCAGCACGCTGCCGATCCAGATGTCGCCGGTGGCGCGGTCCGCATAGACTGCGTGCACGTCGTCGCTCAGGAGCGGCGAATTGTTGGCCGTGAAGATTTCGACCGAGCGATCGGGACGGCGATGGAACACGCCGCCCTGCGTGGCCCACCACACGCCTCCCTCGGCGTCGATCGACAGCGGATGGATCGCCCCCTGGCTCGACGGCGCCTGGGTGCCGATATTCTCGACGCGCTTGCGCGACGCCCGCGAATAGCGCGACAGGCCGTCGGATGTCGCGATCCACACCGAGTCCCCGTTCATCTCGATCGCCCACGTGTCGTCGTTGAGCAGGCCGGCCGAATCCGACGCGGCGAGGTGCGCCGCGCGCGTGTTGAGCGTGGGGTCGGTGAAGATGTCGACGCCGAGGCGGGCGTAGGCGACCCACATCTCGAACGCCGCGCCCGGCGCGAACGCGATCGCGCGGATCTGCGGCCCGCTCATGGCCTTTCCGTCCTGCGGATTGTAGTTGCTGCGGGACTCGTCGAGCGCCACCCGGTTCAGGCCACGCGGCGTGATCGTCCCGAGCAGCGGCGTGTCGAGCCCGAACCAGCGGGCGCCGTCTGGGGCGACTGCGCTCGACCAGACGAACGTGTCGCGCCGGTCGTACGTCGGCTCGAGCGGATCGTAGTACTGGAGAGTCGACGGCGGATCGGTCGTATCATTGATGCGCGTGATGCCCCCGTCCCACTGGCCGGCCCAGATCGTGCCGTCCCGGTCCGCCAGCAGGCCGAACACATTCGGAGCGATCAGCGTGGTGTCCGGCGTTGCTCCGGCCGAGGGCGTGAACGTTCGCCAGCTCGAGCCGTCGAAGCGGGCGACCCCGCGGTCGCGCGTCGAGACGAACACCGTCGAGCCGCGAAGCTGCATCCCCTGCACCCAGTTTCCGCCGGGGCCGGGCGCGGTGCGAAGCTGCCAGTAGGAGCCGGTCCAGCGCCACAGCCCCTGGCTGTTGCCCGCCCACAGCGTGGTGCCCGGGTCCTCGTCGACCCACGCGTTCGCCGGAGATCCGGCGCCTATGGCCTGCCACGCCGCGCCCCCCTCCCATCGGTAGACACCGTTCGAGGCCCCTGCGTACAGCCCGCTCGGCTTGCCGGCGAGCGTGCGCACGGTCGCGCCCCCCAGGCCGGCCTGGGCCTGGGTCCACGCGCCGCTCTGTCCGCCCCGGTAGACCTCGTTGCCGCTCGCGCACCAGACGTCGCCGCCGGAACCGCTGATCGCGCGCACGTTGGTCGAGGACAGCCCGCTGGTCCGGCGCTGCCAGGTCACGCCCTCGCTCGAGCGCGTGACGTACACGCCGTCGGCGGTGGCGACGTACGTCGAGTCGCCCACGATCGCGATCGCATTGACGACATTCGACACGAACGGCGACGGGTTCACGCCGTCCGGCCAGACCGCCTCGAGCGTCAGGCCGTCGAACAGCGCGAGACCGTTCGCGGTCCCGACCCACATCCCGACTGCCGAGGGCTCGAGGCAGGTCACGACCGCGGACGGCAGACCCTCGAATGCCGTGAGCGTGCGCCACTCGCCAAGCGGGGTCAGCACGCTCACGCCCTTGTCGCGTGTGCCGAACCAGGTATTGCCGAGCGCGTCCACCTCGACCTCGGAGACGGCGTTCGAGACGAGCTGGTTCGTCGCCTTGCTATAGCGCGAGAACCTCCCGCTCGCGACGTCGAAGCGATGGAGCCCGAGGTCGGAGGCGCACCAGGTCGCGCCGGCGACGGCCTTGACCGAGTTGAGGCTGTTCGCGTTGTTGTACGTGTCCCAACGCGCGCCCATGGCGGGTGCGGCGGACAGCGTACCCAGCGCGAGCAGGCCGAGCACGAGGGCGCGTGGAGCGATGAGCCGTTGCGTCATGATCGATCTCCGTGCACGGGAGGGCGTCCGCGCGTCACGGGGTGAGGAGCATCCAGGCCGTCTGGCCGAGGAGGTCCATGATGCGGAGGCGCCAGACCATCCAGGCCGCCTCCCAAACGATCCGGTTGTTCATCTTGGAGACTCCCGCCCGCCGATCGACGAACGTGATCGGAATCTCCATGATCTTGAACCCCTTGCGCCAACACTTGTAACTCATTTCGATCTGGAATGCATAGCCGTCGGAGCGGACCTGGTCGAGGTTCACCGCCTCGAGCGCCCTGCGGCGGAAGCACTTGAAGCCCCCGGTGGCGTCGCGCACCGGCAGGCCCGTGATCAGCCGGGTGTAGACGTTCGCCGAGTACGACAGGATCAGGCGGCTGAGCGGCCAGTGCACGACGGTGACGCCGTCGAGGTAGCGCGAGCCCAGCACGACATCCGCCTTCTCGACCGCGACCAGAAAGTCCCCGATCGCGGCGGGGTCGTGCGAGAAGTCGGCATCCATCTCGAACACGTACTGGGCGCCGTTCCCCAGCGCATATCGGAACCCGGCCACGTACGCCGAGCCGAGCCCGAGCTTGCCCGGGCGGCTCAGGAGGTGGATGCGCGCATCCGTCTTGAGGCGCTCGGCGACGAGTTCCCCGGTGCCGTCCGGCGAATTGTCGTCCACCACCAGGACTTCGAGCCCGTGCGGCAGCGCCAGCAGCCGGTCGAGCAGTGTGCCGATGTTGTCGCGTTCGTTGTAGGTGGGGATGATGACCAGCCGCTCCACGGTCAGGCCGCCTTCGGCGCGGCGCGGAGGAGCCGCGGCACGAGGTAGAGGCCGAGAATCGCGAGGAACGACAGGATCGAGATCCACAGTCCGCGCTCGAACGCCGGGTCGTGGAACTCCCACACCACGGCGTGGCGGCCCGGAGGCACGGCGACCGCGCGCACCAGGTAGTCGGCGGTCAGGCTCTTCGCCGGCTTGCCGTCGACGGTCACGCCCCACCCCGGGAACGAGAGATCCGCCAGCCGCACGATCGACGGCCCCGGGGTGTCGCTCGTCAGCCGCACGCGGTTCAGGCCGTACTCGTCGATCGTGACCGTGCCGCCGGGCGCCGGCCGGACGCCCGGGTCCTCGGACAGCAGCGTGACCTCCGCGGGATCGCTTGCCGGATCGGAGAACAGCGCAAGCTGCTGGT
Organism: Candidatus Eiseniibacteriota bacterium; assembly: GCA_040005445.1. GTDB lineage: Bacteria > Eisenbacteria > RBG-16-71-46 > RBG-16-71-46 > DASYSL01 > JANPEF01. The sequence continues at coordinate 196 of JBDTYW010000123.1, read as the reverse complement.
CGTGCGGCACGATGCGGAACGAGGGCACGAGCGTCGCCCGCGGCAGGGCTGCCTTGAATTCGTAGACGATGTCTTGCTGGCCGCGAAACACCTCGGTCAGGCCCATCGTGGGCGGCAGGATTCCGGGGAACACGACATAGCGCACGTTGAGCAGCCGCCACGCGATCGGCGACTGCACCGCGCGGCCGCTGTCGGC